>WFNG01000211.1 GCA_015488735.1 Bacteroidales bacterium
ACACGGAACTGTGCATCCAGAATAAACACACCAACTGCCGATGAATCAATCACATCGTCGATTAAACTACGGTATTTTCCCTCACTTTGGCGTAACTCCTGTTCTGTGTTTATCCTTAGTTTGATTTCTTTTTCCAACTCAACGGTTCGTTCTGTCACCATTCTCTCAAGCTGTTCTTTTTCAGTTTTCTTCTGCTCAGCAGCCATTTTAATTTTACGCATGACTTTTACCTGTGCAATGAGTTCTTCGCGGTTTACCGGCTTTGACAAAAAGCCATCGCCGCCTGCTTCCAAAGCCTTAATGCGATTTTCGGCAGAGGTCTTCAGCGCGGTTAAAAACACCACGGGAATATGCTGTAACTGTTTGTTTTGCTTCAGGATTTTGCATACTTCGAATCCATCCATTTCGGGCATAATGATATCCAGTAAGATTACATCAGGATCCACAGTTGAAGCTAATTCTATCCCATCTTTCCCGTTAAGGGCTGCATAAATGGCTGCTTCGGGGAAGCTTTCTTTAATTACTGCTTTCAATACTGTCAGGTTATCTCTGATGTCGTCAATAGCCAAAATTTTCATGATTTTCTATTTTTTCTGAAAGAAACTTTTGATAATGTCTTCGAACTGGTTTATATCGATGGGCTTTGAAATATATCCATCAAATCCGTAATGAAGTATCTCGTCGCGGTCGGCAGTCAAGGCACTGGCAGTTACGGCTATAATGGGAATGTGTTGCATGCTTTTGTCTTTTCTAATGGCGTCGAAAGCCCTGAATCCGTTCATCACGGGCATGGCAATGTCCATTAAAATGAGATCAGGATGATAAGTCTCGGCTTTGGTTACGCCATCCTGCCCATCGTAGGCTTCAATTGTTTGGTATTTGACATCCAACAGGCTTTTGATGGTGAGCAGGTTGTCAATGTTATCTTCAACTATCAGGATTAACGGTTTTTTCCCTTGTGGTACTTTTATTGTTTTGCCGGTAGCGGGTTTTTTCTTCTTTATATTTATTGTTTTCTTCTTTTCAGGGAAAACCATTTCATAAACAATTTGTAGTAATTTTTGTTGGTTAATATTTCCCTTTTGGATGAGCTGATAAACATTGTTGTTTTTTAGTTTTTTCAGCTCATTACCATCAATCTGTTTGGCTGTAAGAATCATTACAGGAAGTTTCTCGGTGTCCACATTGGCGCGAACCGTTTCCAGAACCTGAAACCCATCTACTTCGGGCATCATCAAATCCAGAATCATGGCGTCGGGCAATGTTTTGGCAATTTGTTCCAGAGCTTCACGTCCGTTATGGGCTACCAACATCTTAAAACCGGCTTCACTCAGGATATCCTTAAGCTGTATAATAGCTGGTTCGCTGTCTTCCACAATCAGAATTGTTTTTTCTTTGGCTTGTACTTTGTTTCCTGTAAAAGACTTTTTTACAGAAGCTGAATAAGGTTTCGGAATGACAGGCGTTTGTTCTGATGGTTTTATTTCTGCAGTGTTCAAAGGCAGAATTAAAGTGAAATCCGAACCTTTTCCCGGGGTGCTTTTCACTTCAATGGTTCCTCCCAGCATACGGGCGTATCGTTTGGCAATGGATAGTCCCAGACCTGTTCCACCGTATTTGCGCGAAGTACTGCTATCAATCTGCCGGAATTCATCAAAAATATTTCCAATTTGGTCAGGTGGAATTCCAATTCCCGTATCGCTCACCAGTATATGCAGGTTATTATCTATTTCCAAAGCGCTTACCTCTACTTTACCCTTTTCAGTAAATTTTACTGCGTTACCAATCAGGTTTTGCAAAATGTGCCGGATTTTATTACCGTCACTATTAATGATGGGAATATTCTCTTTTATTAAACATTTTAAGGCTATATTTTTTTCCCTTGCCTGGGGGTCAATCAGTGTGACCATCTCGTTAATCAGGTCTTTGATGTTTATTTTCGTTTTTTCTATCTCAACACGACCCGATTCGATACGTGATAAATCCAGCACATCGTTTATTAATTCCAGCAAATGCTTACCATTGCGTTCGATGACATCGATATAAGAATATTCTTCTTCCGGGATGGCCGTTTTGAGTTTTCTCTTTAACACGCTGGAAAGTGCGATGACAGAATTGAGTGGTGTACGCAATTCATGGCTCATATTGGAAAGAAAAGTCGATTTCAGCCTGTTGGCTTCATCCAATTGATTCTTTTGCATTTTCAGTTCTGTATTTTGCCTGTTCAACTCTGTAGCTTGTGTCGAAAGCTCTTTTTCCTGAATTTCAAGTTCTGTATTTTGTTTCTCCAGTTGTGTTGCCTGCTCCTTAATCTGGTGGAAAAGAAGAATGCCGTTAATACGGGCGGTGAGCGAAGGGAAAATATTCTGAAGTAACAACAAAATTTCACGGGGATAGGCATAAATGCTGGCAAGAGAAAGGACAGCTACTGTTTCTTTTCCGGAAACTATGGGAAGTGTGATAATTTCTTTCGGCTTCATATTTCCGGCCGTTGAGGTGAAGATAAAAGAGGTGTCTTCGGGAATATCCTGAAGATGTGTAATCTTTTTATCGGTCAAAGCTTTTCCGAATTCCCCTTCTTTCAATTTAACGGAAAAACGGGTTTTTGCATTTGCTGAAAGTCCCTGAGATTCAAACAGGGTAAACTGTGATTTCTCACTGTTCAGCAGGTAAACAGCACCTGTTTGGGATTGGGTCAACTCCGTAATGCCTTTTATTAATTCACTGAAAAAACGGGTCAGGTCTTCTCTTTTGAAAAGGGAAGAGTTAAAATGCAATGCTTTTTGTTCAAGATTTATTTTAGACTGAATAATAAAAGCCATCTGATCAAAAGATTTTGCAAGGATTCCCAGTTCGTTTTTTGAAGAATAGTTAACCCTGGCTCCATAATCACCTCCCGAAAACTTTTGTGTTGCCTGCGTAAGCTTATTTATGGGCGACTGGATGGCATGGAACAGTATGAAGTAGAAGACAAGGAGGAATAAAATGATAATTCCAAACAGAAGAAACAGCTGTTGGAACATGGTTTTCCTTTTTTCCTGTGCGTTTTGATAAAATTTTGCCGCTTCTTTGTTGGCAAAAAGGCCAATGGAATGAATTCCGTCCAATAGTTTTGATGTGTTGATTCTTTCGCCACCACTAACGGATATGATTTGCATTGCTTGTTTTTCTTTTCCCTGACGAACCAGATCAATAATCTCATCCATTATGATATTCCATTTATATACTTCTTTTTCAATTTTCTGAATATTGGCCTGAGGGCCCAGAAATTTTGCAGAGATGACTTTAAAGCGTTGGTTAACATCTGCTTTAGTTTCGTTTATATTTAGCAAAATGTTTTGTCTTTTTGCGGTCTCTTTTTCCAGGACAAATTTTTTCATATTTCTGTCCATGGTTATAACATCGGCCTCCAGCCCGCTTAATGCTCTCCGTACCATTAGCGGATGATCGTAAATATTTTGAGTTTGCTTCCACAATGTACTGGCCTGATACCATGAAATTCCTCCCAGAAACAAAACCGAAATAAAGATGAAAAGAACGGCTGTTAGGATCTGATTGGCTATTTTTAAATTTTTAAAATTCATCTGTTCCATTTTTAAAATGACTAAAGGGGACTTCTAATAATTCCTTTCTTTCAAGAAACAAATGAGATGAACAAGATGCAAGGCATAAATTTTTCTGAATAGCCGTAGCTATTGAGAAAAATTTTAACGATGTCAAATTGTTTATCTCATTTGTTCCCGTAGGGTTTACAGAGTTTTTCATATACTTTTTCAAATTTTCTTGCATTATCCCGATAGTGCAGCAAAAACTTTCATCGTCTATAAAAAACTCTGAAAATCTTGATGCGAAGTAATTATTAGAAGCCCCCTTAACTGATTGTTTCCCTGCTGTTTTTATACAGAAATCTGTTTTGAATTCTGTGGAAAGGCCTTTGAAATCACAAGATTTTTTCATTGAACCTCCGGTGTTGATTTATTTTGAAAAATGGCGGCCGGTGCGCAGGTTGCATACAACTTGTGTTGGGCGAGAATTTCGCGTTCCGAATCTCCGGTAATGAGGAAGCCGTCGTTTGTCAGGTTTCTTTTTAATTTTTGAATGATTTGGCTTCTTACTGTAGCGTTGTAATAGATAAACAGGTTGCTGCAAAAAATCAGATCGAAAGAACCGAATATACTTTCGGGAGGGCTGATAGTCTCTTTGTCGAGCAAGTCGTAACTGGAGAAAATGACTGATTCCCGGATTCTGGGTATTAGTTTGTATCCTGTGCCTTCGGGATAGAAATATTCATTCAGATATTTTAAGGGTATCTTTTGTAATTGCGATGCCGGATAAAATCCTTTCCGGGCTTTTTTAATTTCTGCATCACTTATATCGGATGAAAAAATATGTACAGCTATTTCGCTGTGGTAAAATGATTTAATATCATCTATCAGCATGGCAATTGAGTAGGCTTCCTGGCCTGCAGCTCCGGCAGCCGACCATATTCTGATCTCTTTTTTTTTGAGATTTTCTTTTTTTGAGAAAAATGGAGGTAAGATCCATTGGCTTAGTAAAGCAAAGACAAGAGAGTCTCTAAAAAATTCGCTGTACGTAACATGAAAAGAACGGATAAAATGATTTATTTCTTCAGGATGTTCACTTATGAGATGATAATATTCTACAGGAGTACGTAAGCCGCATTTTTTGATTCTTTTTTCAAGGGTATGGCGAAAAAACTCCTTGTCAAATAAGGCCAGGTCTTTTTTCGTCAACTGTTTGATAAAACGAATAATATTTGATATATCATTTTGCATTTAGCTGTATATGATTTTGTAATACCAGAAAACCGGAACAAGCAAATCCAGGGGCGAAGTTACGTAAAATTACGTCGTTATCAGAAGGAAGAATAAGTGTTTGGGACGATATGATCCGGTGATTGTTTTTTAAGCGCGAAAAAGCGGGTAGAACTATTTATTCAAAAATTGTTCAATCAATTGAAAGAGTTGATCCCGATGAATGGGTTTGGTAATAAAGCCATCAGCCCCTGAAGCCAGGGCATTGGCTTTATCGTAATCAAAGGCGTAGGCTGTTTGGATAATAACAGGAATATCAGGGCAGCTTTTTTTAATCTCTGTTGTAGCTGTTATTCCATCTTTTAGCGGCATTTTAATGTCCATGAGAACGAGGTCAACAGATGGGTTATCGCAACAATAGTCGATGGCTTCTTTTCCGTTTTTTACAAATACAAGTTTTGCCTTTGTAATTTCCAGTACCTTGGAGAAATATTTACGCGACAAGAGATCATCGTCTGCTATCAGAATGGTTTTTTCCGGCCAGTTATACAGGTTGTAGTCCATGCGTAGTTGTTTAAAAAAATTGTATCCTATCAATAAAGCAAATACTTTCCTCTTATCTGTTTAGATACGTGGTGCAAATTTACAAAAAATATTTTCCGGATTTAAACTTATGCAGCTAACGGATAAAATTTACAATGTATGGTGCCGCCTGTTTGCACTGCCGTTTTTTTTGCGGCTGATATACAATTAACGTGGCTTTGGGATTGATAGAAGCCAAAAGCGCATTTTAATGGAATTGGTATTGTGAGATGGGGATGAAGATACAAATGCCATAAAAAGAAAGCGTAATTTCCTTATTTTTGCGCTTCATTTTGATGATTGAATATTATGAACTTTATTATAATTGGCGTTACAATACTGGTTTCTGTTCTTGCATTTTACAATGCTGTATTGTTTGAGCGTTTGAAATTTAGCCCATATGACATTAAACACCGGAATGAGGGCTGGCGTTTTGCTTCTTATGGTCTGGTTCATGCCGGCTGGCTGCATTTATTGATAAATATGTGGGTACTATATTCTTTTGGTGATATTGTTGAAAGAGTTTTTAAGATGCACTATGGAATCAAAGGAATGTTATATTATTTATTATTTTACATTGGTGGTATTTTGTTCTCGGTACTTTTTGATTACAGAAAATATAAAGACAATGTTTATTATAGCGCGGTGGGTGCCTCCGGAGCCGTTTCGGCTGTGGTTTTTTCCAGTATCTTGATTTTCCCTGTTGGAAGTTTATATCTGTTTCCCGTGCCATTCGCCATTCCATCTTGGCTTTTTGGAATTTTGTATCTTGCTTACATGGTTTACATGCAGAAACAGGGCAACGATAATATTGGACATAGTGCGCATTTTTGGGGAGCCGTTTTCGGAATGGTTTTGACCGTTTTGCTTATTCCTGGTGTCCTGCATAATTTTGTGCTACAAATGGGACTTTAACTTTTTATGATGTGTCTTAGCATTATGCTGTTAACTTCTCTACAATTGTTTATTTTTGTGTAATGCAGAAGAAATTTCTGAAGAATCTGATTTTTTTACTGTTCCTGAATCTTTTGGTAAAGCCTTTTTGGATTTTGGGCATCGACCGTCAGGTGCAGAATGTGACCGGTACGGGGGAATATGGCTTTTATTTCGCTATTTTTAACTTTTCTTACCTCTTCTTCATTTTTCTCGATTTGGGCATTACCAATTTCAATAACCGTAATATTGCCCGAAATAACCAGCATCTCCAAGAGCATTTTGGCGGAATGGCCACCATGAAGTTGTTGCTGGGTATGGGGTATGGAATTCTTGTCTTTACTGTTGCGTGGCTTATCGGATACCATGGACGACAGCTTTACCTGCTTGCCTGGGTGGGCTTCAATCAGTTTTTGCTCTCTTTTATTTTATATCTGCGGTCGAATATCTCCGGATTGCTATTGTTTTCCACAGACAGTGTAATTTCCGTCACTGACCGGTTGCTGATGATTCTGTTTGTGGGTATTTTGTTGTGGACAGGAGTTTTCGGTCACCGGTTTTCCATCGAATGGTTTGTGTATGCACAGACGCTGGCTTATTTGTTCACGGCCGCAGCTGCACTATGGGTTGTTCTGCGAAAATCAGGGAAGTTGAGGTTACACTGGGATTTTTCATTTTTTAAAATGATACTTCGCCAGAGTCTGCCATTTGCTTTGCTGGTCCTGATTATGAGTTTTTATTCGCGAATGGATAGTGTTATGATCGAGCGGTTGTTGCCCCATCCGCTTGGCGACCAACAGGCAGGTGTGTATGCACAGGCCTATCGCTTATTGGATGCTTCTCAGAACATGGCTTACCTGTTTGCTGTTTTGCTCCTTCCCCTGTTCTCAAAAATGCTGAAAGAGAAAAAAAAGGTTGATGGGCTGGTGCGGCTGGCATTTTCTATACTTATGAGCGGAGCCCTGATTATTGCTGTGGTTACGCATTTTTTTGCCAAAGATATTATGCTGCTTATGTATGTACAACATGCCGGTGAAACAAGTGCTGCGTATGCTTTGCGTATCGGGCAATCTGCGCTTATATTTAAACTTTTAATGTGGAGCTTTGTAGGGGCGTCTTCTAATTATATTTTCGGCACATTGCTGACAGCAAACAATAGCCTTAAAACTTTAAACCTTATAGCCTTAATGGGCTTACTGCTTAATTTTAGCTTAAACTGGATTTTGATTCCTTATTATCATGCAGTGGGATCTGCCGTGGCAACACTGGTTACCCAACTGGTTACAGCAATACTACAGGTGGTTTTTGCCTTTGTTGTTTTGCATTTGAAAAACGGGTTGGGCATGTGGCTTCGTTTGTTTGTGTTGTTGGTCGGCACTTTTCTGTTGGCTATTGTTATACAGTGGAGCAATATCGGTTCATGGGAAGTTCGGATTTTATTAATATTTGGTTTCGGGTTGCTTTTGGGAGTTGTAATTAAAACATTGGATGTTAGAAAGTTTATTATCATTCTGACCAATAAATACGATGAAAAATAGTTAAAAATTTTCTTATAATACTCGTTGTTTTCCGAAATGTCCATCAATGTTGCCCTGAAAGGTAAATGAAACAATGCGGTAATTTAATTAGGAATTGGTATTATTTACGTGGGAAAACGACTATTTTCTATCCATTGCCCTGATTATTTTTATATTTTTGACTTCTGAAAAATACAAAGGATTGTGATAAAGCAAAGCAATATTTAAATTTATCAAAGTTCCTATAAGATAGAGATATTCGATTATCTGGAAAACAACCAAATTGATTTTCCGAATAAAAAATCATTATTAAAATTTAGTGTATCATGGAATATAAATTTGACATTTGGGATAGCCTGAAGCTATTAATGAAATGGAAGTATCCCCTGCTTATTGTTGTTGTGGCTACTGCCGGATTAGCTGCTTTTTTTTCCGGCCCCCGTTTTATTGCCCCGCTTTATAAGTCGTACGCCATTGTTTATCCCGGAAATATTCAAATTTATTCCAAGGAGAGTACCACAGAGCAGATGATACAAGTGCTTAATTCTCAGGATATAGCCGATAGCGTAATAAACAAATTCGATTTGTTAAATCATTATAAAATAGACAGAGGCTATAAATATTTCAGGACAGAACTATTGAGACGCTACCATGAGAATGTCAAAATCAGTAAAACAAGTTATGAAGCTGTGGATGTTGAAGTCCTGGACAGAAATCCGGATACGGCGAAGCAAATGGTTGATGCGGTGTTGCATTTTTATAATGAAAAAGTCAGACGCATGCAGAAAGAGAAATTTCAGGAGTTGGCCAATGCTTATGCCGGACAGTTAAAGCGGGAGCGGGCTGTTATGGATTCCATAAAAAATCGCTTACGGGTGTTGGGAACCCAAAAGGGTATTTTTGAATATACTTACCAGTCGCAGCAGATTATGATGGCTTATTTGCATAACGTTCAGGGAGGTCCCGAGGCGGTGAATACAAAAGAGGCAAAAAGACTGGCCAAAAATATGGGGAAATATGGTGGCGAACTGGTTCAGCTTGTAAATATGCTACAGCACGAAGCGGCGGCCTATGTTCAGGTAAAATTGAGTTACGAGGTGGAATACCGACATGTTATTTCCAATGTAACCTATACCAACATTGTTACCCATCCTTTTGTATCTGACAAAAAAGCCTATCCGGTACGTTGGCTCATTGTATTTATTGCTGTCCTGTCGGTATTTACACTTTCGCTGATTGTGATTTCTTTTTTGGAGAGGAAGAAAAATAAAGAAAACTAATCGCAGACCATGCATCTTTCGGCTAAAACAAAAAAGGTCATAGTATTATACCTGCTTGTGGCTTTATTTCTGGGTACAGGGCTCTTCTTTTTATTGGAGAAAAAGACCTTGTGGTTTTTTGTTTTGCCGGTAGTTCTTATTGTTGCGTATTATTATGTGGTTTCGCTTGACAAGGTTATCCTTTTTATCACTTTTTTTACGCCTCTTGCCATAACCCTTCACGATCCTCGTATTGGTGCTGCCCTGTCGATACCTACAGAGCCATTAATGTTTGGTGTGGTGGTTGTCTTTTTGGGAAATTTGATATTGGAACGGAATTACAATCGCCATGTTGCCCGTCATCCGTTGTCTTACCTGATTTATTTTAGCTTGTTTTGGATGCTGGTAACCTCTTTTACAAGTCAGTTACCTCTGGTTTCGTTTAAGCATTTACTGTCGCGTATCTGGTTTGTGGTCCCATTTTATTTTGTAGCCATTCCCATGTTTCGGGATAAAAAAAATATACACCGGTTTTTATGGTTGTATATTGTGGCACTTAGCGGAGTGATTATTTATACACTTATTCGGCATGCAGCCCACGGTTTTGATGAAGAATCAGGCCATTGGGTCATGTCTCCGTTCTATAATGACCATACAGCTTACGGCGCAGCAATAGCTTTGTATCTGCCGGTATTGGCCGGTTATCTTTTGTATCCCGGACTTTCTTTTACTAAAAGATTGTTGGTGGTTCCGTTTTTTGTTCTTTATATTATTGCCATAGTATTTTCTTATACAAGGGCAGCATGGTTGGGCAGTGGTGTAGCTCTTGTTGTGTTGTTGTTGGTATTGTTACGTATCCGTTTCCGTTGGGTGATGGCCGGGGCGGTTTTACTGGTGGTGATGGGTTTTTTGTTTTACCAGCCTATTCTGAATCGCATGGAAAAAAACAGACAGAACTCATCCACCAACATGGAGGATCACATCGAATCTATGACAAATGTTTCATCCGATGCTTCCAATCTTGAGCGACTTAACCGTTGGGCCTCGGCAATCCGCATGTTTAAACAACGTCCATGGCTGGGTTGGGGGCCCGGCACCTATCAGTTTGTTTATGCCCCTTTTCAGCTTGCCAGTGAGCGTACGGTAATCTCTACTAACCTGGGTGACCGCGGAACTGCACACAGTGAGTATCTTGGCCCACTATCGGAAGAAGGAATCCTGGGCTTGCTCTCCGTTCTGGCTCTTTTTGGTTATGCTGTTTATCTTGGTTTGAGGGTTTACCATCGTGCAAAAGAAACAAAGAACAGAGAGACAGGTATTATGAGTCTTGTAATTACCTTGGGGTTAATTACTTATTTTGTACATGGCTTTTTAAATAATTTCTTGGGAACAGATAAGCTGTCTGTGCCGGTTTGGGGATTTATGGCGATTTTGGTTGCTTTGGATGTATATCATTCCCGTAAAAAGTTAAAGGCATAAAAAAACCGGAACTTCATGGCCCCGGTTTTAAAAAATTCAATAGTTATTAGCTATTCTTTAACACGTTCCGAATATTCATAGCTGCGTGTATCGACTTTTATTTTATCGCCAATATTAATAAAAAGCGGTACTTTTACAATGGCGCCTGTTTCCATTTTTGCTTCTTTAAAAGTGTTGGTGGCTGTATTTCCTTTTTCGCCGGGTTCTGTGTAAACTACTTCCAGGGCTACATAAGTAGGAATCTCACATGCAATGGGGGAGTCTGTTTCTGTATGAAAAGCAATGGTTACCATTTCTCCTTCTTTTAATAGGTCGGGAGCGGGTATCATGGCTTTATCCAGAAATGTTTGTTCGTAATCTTCGGTGTTCATAAAATGAAACTGATCGCCATCGTTATAAAGATACTGGTAGTTTCTTTTTTCAATACGCTGGATGTTAATTTTAACTCCGGATGTAAATGTGTTGGGCAAAACGCGACCGGTCTTTACATTTTTTAATTTTGTACGGACGAAAGCCGGTCCTTTTCCCGGTTTCACGTGCTGAAATTCAACGATAGTCCATAGGTCTCCGTTAAATTCAATGCATAATCCGTTTCTGAAATCTGCTGTTGTAGCCATAATATCTATTTCTGTATTTTATTATTAGTCTTTTATTCGGCGGTAACCTCGCATGATGCCCCGTTGTGAATTGCTGATAAAGCTGAGAATTTCATCTCTGTCTTTGTTAATGGGCATATTGGTTTCAATGTATCCGGTAGCCTGCGAGATGTTGCGGCCTTTCAGGTAAAGATTCCGGTAAACATCGTGGATAAAATTAATTTGTTTATTAGAATACCCTCTGCGCCTGAGGCCAATGGAATTAACACCAACAAAAGAAATAGGATTTCTGCCGGCTTTGGTAAAAGGCGGTATGTCCTTGGTAACCATGCTTCCGCCACTTACCATTGTGTGTTTGCCAATGTGTACAAATTGGTGAATAGCTGACATGCCGCCAACGATGGCAAAATCATCAATTTCAATATGGCCGGCAAGATTGCATGCGTTGGCCAGGATAACGCTGTTGCCAAGAATACAATCATGTGCAATATGAACATAAGCCATGAGCAGACAGTTATTTCCAACTACGGTCTCCCAGTTAACTTTTGTTCCTCTGTTTATGGTTACAAACTCTCGGATAACGACATTATCACCTATTTTAACTAAAGTTTCTTCGCCTGAAAATTTTAAATCCTGTGGAATAGCGGCAATTACGGCACCTGGAAATATTTTACAGTTTTTCCCAATTCGGGCACCTTCCATAATGGTAACATTGGAGCCTATCCATGTTCCTTCTCCAATTTCAACATTTTTCTCAATATTTACAAAAGGCTCAATAACAACATTTGGAGCAATCTTTGCCTGAGGATGTACGTATGCTAACGGTTGATTCATTTCCTATTTGTTTTTAACAATTTGGGCAACCAGGTCACCTTGCATTACAAGTTTGTTGCCGACAAAAACTTTTCCGTGCATATCACAAATGCCTCTTTTCATTGGCTTAGTCAGTTCAAGAGAAAAAATTAATATGTCGCCCGGGACTACTTTGGAGCGGAACCTGACGTTGTTTACTTTTAGGAAGTAGGTTGAGTATTTTTCGGGGTCAGGAATACCATGAAGCACAAAAACTCCGCCTGTTTGCGCCATAGCTTCTATTTGAAGCACACCGGGCATAATTGGTTCGTCTGGAAAGTGGCCTGCAAAAAAAGGCTCATTCATGGTAACATTCTTCATCCCGATTATATGGTTTTCCGATATTTCCAGAATCTTATCCACCAGCAAAAATGGCGTGCGGTGCGGAAGCGTTTTTTTTATCCGGTTAATGTCGTATACCGGTTCGGCATAAATGTCAAATGGTGGTTCTTTAATCATTGGCTAAAACACTAATTTTATCTGATATTATTCTTGCAAATTCAGTATTAGCATGATGGCCCGGACGATAGGCAGTGACGTGCCCTTTGATGGGTTTGCCCAGCAGATATAAATCACCAATCATATCAAGTAACTTATGCCGGGCAGGTTCATTATCAAAATAAAGCGATAAGTTATTGAGAATTCCGTTGCCATTAACTTTTACCCTTGGCTTGTTGAACATGTCTGCAAGATAATTCATTTCTTCCTGAGGTATCTGCCGGTTGACAAAGACAATAGCGTTGTTAAGGTCACCCCCTTTAATCAAATCATTTTTCAACAGAAATTCCAGTTCGTGAAGAAAAACAAAGGTACGGCAGGGAGAAATTTTAACTGGAAATTCTTTAATATCATCCATTGTTGCTGTTTGTTCTCCCAGCACTCTGGATTCAAAATCGATGGTCACACTTAATGAGAAGCGCTTGGAAGGCCTGATTTCGATTTTGGTCTTTTTTTCGGGAATTTCCATCGTGATATTTTCTGTTATCTCAATGTATTCCCGTTCAGCGTTGAGCTCTTTGATTCCGGCCTTTTTAATGGCTTCAACAAAAAATTTGGATGAACCATCTTTAATCGGAACTTCTTCCATGTTTAGTTCAACCATTGCATTGTCAATATTCATGCCTCTGAGTGCGGCCATCACGTGTTCGATGGTATACACTTTGGCTCCATTATTCCCAATACAGGTTCCCCGGTCAGTACTGATAACGTTCTCAATGGTAGCATCAATTACCGGCTGACCTTTCAAATCGATTCTTTTAAATTTTATTCCGTGGTTTGCGGGAGCAGGTTGAAAAGTCATCGTTCCCATCGTTCCTGTATGAAGACCCTGCCCCTCTATGGAAACAGGAACTTCCAAGGTTGTTTGCCTTTCAGTCATTAAAGCTGTGTTATGTTATTGTTAATATAATTGGTGCAAAACTAATATATTTTTTATTTGCTTCGGCTTTTTTCTTGCGATGTTGAACAAATCAAAATATTATTCGTTGAAAATCAGTGGCATTATTGTGTAATATTACCTTTTTTAATGTATTGTTCAAGCTTACTGATACGCTCTGCTATACGTCCAAGGTTTTTGAAATATACGTATGACCGTAAAAAATCAGGAAGATGAAAGGCTGGTGATCCTTCCCATGTGCTTCCGGGTTTTTTAATACTTTTTGGTATCCCGGACTGGGCTTGTATTTTTACCTCATCAGCAATGGTAAGGTGTCCCACAATACCTACCTGCCCGCCAAACATACAGTTTTTCCCGATTTTTGTAGAACCGGCTATGCCTGTTTGAGCGGCAATAACGGTGTTTTCTCCGATTTCCACATTGTGCGCAATTTGAATAAGATTATCTAATTTAACTCCTTTTCTGATAATCGTGGAACCCAGTGTAGCCCGGTCGATGGTGGTATTGGTGCCAATCTCCACATGGTTCTCTATAATAACGTTTCCAATTTGTGGAATCTTTTTAAAGCTTCCATCGCTCTGTGGTGCGAAACCAAAACCATCCGCACCTATTGTAACTCCGGCATGTAGTATACAGTCGTTACCAATAACACATTCATCATAAATTTTAACACCATAATAAAGCGTGGTATCGTTACCAATCTTGCAGTTGTCGCCGAGGCATGAATTTGCATAAATCCTGGTGTTGTCACCAATCACCGTGTGCTCTCCAATAACGACAAAATCTCCGATATACACGTTTTTTCCCAGTGTTGCTGAGTTGGCGATGCTTGCATTCTCCGATATCCCTGTTTTACTGTTTTTAGCCTGCTGGTATATCTCCAGTAATCGTGTAAAAGCCGAGTAAGCATCTTTGACCCTGATCAGCGTGGCTTTTATAGGCTTGTCAGCTATGAAATCTTCATTTACAATTACAATGTCGGCATTGGTGGTATATATATAATGTGTATAGGCCGGATTGGCTAAAAAACTCAGACTTCCTGCAACGCCTTCTTCAATTTTTGATAAAGTGGAGACTTCAACTTTTGAATTTCCCTCTACAATGCCGTTTAAGGCTGCTGCAATTTGCTCTGCCGTAAATTTCATAAATTATTTTTTTGGTTGGCCAAATTACAAAAAATTGTAACAGCAAATTGTCTCATCATTGTCCCGGGCAAGTGTATCATAAAATAATGTTTTTAATGTTTTAGCTTGTTTTCAAGATACAGGAAGCTGTCTTCTAAAACCTTCTTCCAATGAAATAAACGTTTCTGTAGCTGTTACTTCCAGGATAGATTGAATATTTTCAACCAGAATTTTTTTCAGGTGTTCATTGTCATGCGCATAAATTTTCAAGTACAAGGAATATTTTCCGGTGGTATGATGGCACTCTACTACTTCGGGAATCATTGATATTTTTTCAAAAACCTCCTCATGGGTACGGGTATTTATCAGATTTACCTGAATACCTACAAAAGCTGTTGTACGAAATCCCAATCCTTTGGGCTCGATACAGAACCGTGATCCGGAAATAACCCCCGCTTCTTGTAATTTTTCTACACGTTGATGGATGAGTGCTCCCGAAACATGACATTGCCGGGCAATTTCCAGAAAAGAAGTGCGGGCATCGTGGCTGAGAAATTCTAAAATCTGTTTATCCAGACTGTCAATTTGAAAATGTTGTGCCATAGTCTCTTTATCTAAAATATTAAATCAATAGTTTTTATTGCTTATTATCGCAAAATTAAAAGTTTTATTTAAAATTTATATTAGATATAATAAATTTTTGCAAAATAAATTATCAATGTTTAAATTTGCAGAAAAAATAATCATGAAAAAAGATTTTGATCCGGCAACAGCCATCCAGAAATTGGAACAGTTTGGAGAGTTCGGGGGTGTGAATCCTTCCATAACTGATTCTGCCACCTTTACTTTTATGACCGAGGAGGAGATGATAAAAACCTTCCATGGTGAGAGTGAAGGTTGTTTTCTCTATTCGCGTCATTGGAACCCGACAAACAAATACCTTTCGGAGATGCTTGCTGCAATGGAAGGTACTGAGCAGGCATGGGTAACAGGTTCGGGAATGGCCGCTATTACCACAACATTACTGCAACTTTGTAACACGGGCGACCATATTATTACCAGTGTGACGACTTATGGCGGAACCTATGCTTTTTTGGCCAATTACCTGAAAAAGTTTAAAATTGATGTTACTTTCGTAAATATTACGGATCTTGAAAGTGTGAAGAATGCCATCCGTCCCAACACCAAGGTTGTTTATACCGAGTCGATGACAAACCCTATGTTGCAGATATCTAACATTCCGGAACTGGCAAAAATTACACGTGAACATGGTATTAAGCTGGTGGTAGACAATACTTTTACTCCTATGATTTTTGCTCCTGCTCAGATGGGAGCTGATATTGTGGTGTACAGTATGACAAAATTTATCAACGGGAAAAATGATGCCGTGGCAGGTGCTATTTGTGCTTCAGAAGAATTTATCAATGATATCAGCAATGTGAACGATGGAACCGCCATGTTGCTGGGGCCGGTTTTAGATCCCATGCGTTCTTCCAGTATTTTGAAAAATATGGCTACACTGCATATTCGCATGCAAAAGCATAGTGAAAATGCTATGTATATGGCAAAAAAATTCAAGGAAATTGGGTTAAAACATATTTATCCCGGTTTGCCCGATCACCCGCAGCATAAGCTTATGAACAAGTTAATGAACAAGGATTTTGGATATGGGGGCATTATAGCTATTGACCTTGATACTGCTGAAAAAGCTGCTCCGTTTATGGAATTGATGCAACAAAAAGGGGTGGGATACCATGCAGTAAGTCTGGGCTATTTTAAAACACTTTTTTCCAACTCAGGGAAAAGCACTTCTTCGGAAGTTCCTGTGGAACTTCAACAGGAAATGGGGCTTTCGGCCGGGCTGGTTCGCTTTTCTGTAGGCCTTGATCAGGATATTGCCCGTAGTTATCAGCTTGTAGAAGATACCCTGCGGGAGTTAAAATACATTTAAAATTTACCGGACAGTTTAGTTTATCTTTACAAAAGTCGCTTTATAGCGGCTTTTGTATTTTCTGGTTCATGCTGTTTGCTTTGGGAATCTATTTTGAAAAGATGCGGGCTGCTGATACGGTTTACATTGCTCAGGTGGTTAAATTGTAAGGCAGGTTTTGCGATAAAAGTTGTCTTGTTATTTAAAGTTCTTCTTCAGCTCTTCTAACTCTTCAATAACGATTCCTGCTTTTTCCTTTAAATCGCTGTAAAGCGATTCCACATCTGTGAGGTCGCTGTTTGCGCCTTTTATCTCTAATTGCCGGGCAAGTTCCTGCACTTGGGGGGCGACAAAATTGGCTATTACACCTTTCAGACTATGGGCGTTGAATTTGAGCTGGTCAAAATCTTTTTCATCTATATTTTTTCTCAGCGTTGCCATTCGTTCAGGATACTCATTGATAAAAATATTGATAATTTCGAGAACTACTTCGTTATCAAAATACTGAAAATTTTCTAAAAATTGTTCCTTGTCAATCATTTCCATGATGTGCGATTTAAATTCTTTTCAAAAATAGAAAAATATTTTCTTTTTCGGAATGGATATGGAATTATCTTTGAATTTATCTGTTTTACCGTTGTTATCCTGCTTAACATTTAGGCATTAAACAAAGCACGCAACCATATTGGTTTAGGCTTGTTGCAGAAGCCAAAACATACAGGTATCAGGTTTTTAAAATCCCAGCAAACTACCTACCTGAAATACAACAAATGCCACAATCCAGGCTAGTGTGGTTGTGTAAGCGGCAAGGAAAAGCGACCATTTCCACTGGCCGGTTTCGTTTTTAATGGCAGCAACTACAGCAATACAAGGGAAATAAATCAGGATAAACAGCAGGAAAGCCATGGCCGAAAGTGGTGTGAACACCTTCTGCCCTTTGCGTGGTCCGCTTGTATAAACCTGATCGCGCAAGCGCTGTCCCAGACTCTCTTTTCCTGATTTTCCTGATGACGGTGGATAAAGAACTCCCATGGTGGAAACAACAACCTCTTTGGCTGCACCTCCGGCAATAAGACTTACCCCCATTTTCCAGTCAAATCCCAGTGGGCGCATAGCGGGCTCAATGAAATGTCCAATACGGCCAATAACAGAGTTCTCTTGTTTTTTTGCTGCTAAATCTCTTTTCAGTAAATCAACTTTTTCTTCTTGCGAAGTCTTTAACTCTTTTACTTGTTTAGCACTCAAATTTCCCTGATTCAACCTGGCAAGGGTGCTTTTATCGACTTTCTCTATCTTTTTCTGGAAAGCTGTATCATATTTTTTTCCCAACGGAAAATAGCCCATGGCCCAGATAATCATGGAAGCAGCCAGGATAATGGTACCCATTTTTTTCAGGTACATTTCGCCTTTGAACCACGTTTGTTTTAATACAGAGCTGGCTCTTGGCATCCTGTAAGGAGGAAGTTCCATAACAAACGGAATGGTGCTGGCCTTAAAAATGGTTTTTTTAAAGATCCAGGCCATAACGCCAGCCAGAAAAATTCCGAAAAGATAAATCCCAAACAGAATGGTTCCCTGATAGGAAGCGAAAAAAGCACCGATGATAAGGATATAAACAGGATAGCGGGCACTACACGACATGAATGGAATAATGAGCATGGTAACCAGTCTGTCGTTTTTGTTTTCAATGGTTCGGGTAGCCATAATGGCAGGGACATTACATCCAAATCCCATGAGCATGGGGACAAATGATTTTCCGTGAAGCCCGATTTTGTGCATGAGTTTGTCCACGATAAAAGCCACACGGGCCATGTATCCGGAGGCCTCCATAAGGGTGATGAAGAAGAAAAGGATAAGGATGTTAGGCAGAAAGATGATGACACCGCCCACACCGCCGATAATTCCATCCACAATCAGGTCGCGAAAAGCACTGGGAGGAAGTATCTGTGTGAAGACTTCCCGTAGCCAGTTAACACCCAGTTGTATCCATTGCATAGGGTAGTCGCCCAAATAAAAAGTAGCCTGGAAAGTAAGCCACATGGCGAAAAGAAAAATAGGATAACTCAGCAGTTTTCCCGTAACTACCGTGTCGATAATCCGGCTTATGGTGATTTTATCCTTCTTTTCGGCAGGCTTTAAAGTTTCGCGCAAAGCACCTTCTACAAAACCGTATTTTGCATCGGTGATGATTGTTTCTATCGTCTCGTTACGCTGTTTCTCAATGTTTTCAGATTCTTTTTCCGCCAGGGCCTGTATTTCATCTGCATTACCACAATATTTTTTTACCCGTTTGGTTTCCTGTGTGTCGCGTTCAAGTAATTTTAGTGACAGATAACGCGGAGATATTTTTGCAGTGAGTGCTTCGTTGCCCGGGCTGTTGATAAGAACCTGCATTTCCTTGATGGCATTTTCAATTAAATGCCCGTAATTGATGTGAATATGCCTTATGGTAGGTTCTTTTTCTTCATAAACATCAATCAGTTTATTGAAAAGTTTTCCGATGCCTCTTCCTTTTGACCCAACGGTATGTACCATTGGAATTCCAAGCATTTTTGATAGTGCTTCATAATCAAATTGGTCTCCTTTTTCCAGAAACTCATCCCACATATTGAGGGCTATCACCACCTTCATATCCATATCGATAAGCTGCGTGGTGAGGTAAAGGTTCCGTTCCAGATTGGAAGAGTCTACCACATTTAGGATAATATCGGGAAGTTCGTTAACAATGTGGTCGCGAACATAAAGCTCTTCGGGCGTGTAGCTGGTAATAGAGTAGGTTCCGGGCAAGTCAACCAGTTTAAAGGTATAACCGCGATGGACAAAAACAGCTTGTTTGGCATCGATGGTAACGCCACCATAATTTCCAACTTTTTCCTTTGAATGGGAAGCAAAATTAAAAATGGTGGTTTTTCCACAATTTGGGTTTCCCACCAGTGCTACATTAATGATTTTGCTGCGGGCCTCTCCGGGTCTGAGGACAGGTGTTTCTTCTGACTCAAAAGTGCCTCTGTATTTATTGTCCTTGCTTTCAAATTTCAGGTTTTTGGTTACTTCAATCAAATCGGCTTCGCTACGGCGTAACGAGACCTCATAACCCATGATGTTATACTCTACCGGGTCTTTCAGTGGCGCATTTTTTATTACAATAACCTGTTTGCCAACCACAAAACCCATTTCAATAATTCGCTTACGAAATGCACCGCGACCCCGTACTTTTGTAATAATTCCTTTATCTCCGGTCTTAAGTTCTGCCAGGGTCATATCTTCTTTATTTTTTTGCAAAGTAAACTTCTTTCTAACAATTAAAAAATACCTTGTTCAAGGTATTACGGCCTGCGGTATAATATTAAAACATGTCCAGAGATTGCATGAATGGCAGGGAATCGGTGTCTTCCTCATACAGCAGGTGATGAATTTTGGGCATGATATTCGTTATACGATAGCCCCAATGTGTGGCGTATAGTTTTCTGAATTCTTTCACCGCATTCTGTCTGGCAGCATAAGTGTTACGTTGATAGAGCAATATGAAATCTTTCATATCCTGATAAATGTCGGTCAGATTTTCCGAGAGGCTGGCTTTCAGAGGCTCGTTTTCGTTAATGTATTGTGGATCGATAATCCAGAATTCGTCATATTTCCCAAATATTTCCCGTAATGCATAGAACAATGTTTCCCATTCTTCGGGGGTTACAAAGCGCTCGTTAGCTTCAGGATGCTCCACTTCCAAATCTGGAATCAGGCTTCCTTTCACGTACAGTAATGGCCCGATACGGGAAGCAAATTCCAAAATATCGGTATGTGTTTTCTTAGCCAAATGTTCAAAATAATAGCAATACTCGTTGGCTACCGTTAGCATTTCCAAAACAGGCTTTTTCAGGGTGATGTCAATAGTCTGGTCACTCATGTTCAAAATTTTTGCAAAAATAAGCTCTTTTTTGAAAGATTCTTCCTGTCTACCAGTCCGGCATCTCTAACGAGTCTCCACGGAGGAATATCTCCCGGTCTTAACTTTTTATGTTGATACTGTATTAAACAGTTCGAACGCCTTTGTTTGGTTTCTCCCTTATATAATTCAAGCGATTTTTACATGTACTTTCTTTCTGTTCACAAAATAAACTCCCGAAAAAATTAGCAGTGAAGCTACCACTTCCGTAATGGTCAACTTGTCTTTGCCGGCAATAATGGCAACGATGGAAGCCAGAATAGGCTGCATATAAATGTATGAGCTATTGGCGGAAGGCGAAATCTTTTGCAGCGAATAGTTGTTCAGGAAATAGGCAAAAATGGTAGTGAAAATAACCACATACATAATGGAAAACCATATATTTAACGGAATAACACTGAAATTTGTACGGGAAATTTCGCCAATGGATACGGGAACAACAAAAATAAGTCCGAAAGTAAAGACCCACTTCATAACTGTGAGTGGCCTGTATTTTGACATGAGTGGTTTTACCATTACAAGAAACAGGCCGTAAGAAGCAGCATTGACAAGTACCAATATATTTCCCAGTGTTGTGTCTGAGCTAAGTGTCAAATGGCCGTTGCGCAATATTAAAAATGCTGCCCCGCCAAATCCCAGAATAATCCCCATCAATTTACGTCTGGATATTTTATCTCCAATAATAAAGTGTGCCATAACGAGTACCAGAATTGGTGTTCCCACCATGATAATGGAAGCATTGATAGGTGTTGTCAGGTTCAGCCCTTCAAAAAACAGGATTTGGTTCAGTGCTACCCCGAAAAAGGCCAGCAGAAACATTCGTTTCAAATCTTTTCTATCGACTTTTTCACTTTTCGCAAAAATACCAACCAGCCAGAAAGCTGCTGTGGCACCTGTAACGCGCAAAAAGATAATGGCACGCGGCTCCATCCAATGCGGCATAATGCCCTTGGCAATTACAAAATTCAGCCCGAAAATAATGTTAGCACCCAACACGGCCAGATGGGCTGTCAGGTTCTCTTTTTTCATGAACAGAAATTAAAATGGCAGGTCGCCGGCGGGGTCGTTCATTATGGCTGTGTCGTCACTTTGTGCTTCAGGCGGTAGTGGTGGTAAATTGCCAGCCTCATCACGTTGCAAACGCCAGGCACGTATGTCGGTGTACCATCGTTCGTTATATTCTCGTGATTCGATGTTTACTGATGCAACTACCATATCTCCTTCCTGAAATTTCTCCAGCTCACGTACCCGGTCGCCCCATACACTGATGCATACTTTTTTCGGATATTGCTCTTCTGTTTCGATCACAAATTCTTGTTTTTCCCATTTGTTTCCGTTGCGGCTTTCACCGTTTACCACAGGCAATTTTTTAATCATTCTGCCTTTCAGTTCTACACCCATGTCAGTATGTTTTTTGTTAAAAGTTTGATTGGACAAAGATAGGAATTTAGATAATACCGTGAATTTTTTTTGTTCCAAATCAACTTCTGATGATTAAAATTTACCAGTTGGGTAAATTTTAAATTTGATATGGTTGTCTTTCAACATTTCAAAAGGAATACCAATTCCCATGGTGTACCAACTGTTTCCATCGCTTTCGTTATAAGCCTGAATCAACGAAATAGTGTAGAGACATCCGGCAATTGTTATCTCGTGCTTTTCCTGTCCGCTTTTTAGGGGATAATTATTATTCAGGAGATCAAACCATTGTGGCTGTATTTGCGGTAACAGACTTTCCCGGTAAAACCGGATAATCTGTCGAAACCCGGCCCAGAAAACCCTTTCAGGAAAAAAATATGCCAGGAAATCTGCTTTGGAATGCATCGTCCATCCTTCAATATCCGGAAATTTGCTGTGTGTTTCCAAATATAAGTCATTAAAATCGTGTGCCCGCTTTTTTTCACTGACCGATATTCTTTGATTTTCCAGTGTCAGCCACAGGTCGATGTCATTTTGTTGGAATTCCCTGCCCGTTGTTGTATTGTAATCGCAACGGTCAATTTTTTCTGCTTCTAGTTGTAGCTTATAAAATTTGTCAGCAGCACCAAAATGTGCTGTTTCTGCTTTTTGACTTTCGTTGAAATGATGTGCCATGTTGGTTTAAAAACAATTAAAATAATTGTATTGCTAAAATACACAAATTATTTTTGTGTATGAAAGTTGTCTCAAATCATTTTATAATAAGGGTTGCTCTTTGTGTGATACAGGGCGTCTATAATGACAGGTTTATCAGTATTTTTGCAGAAACACCAAGCCATGCAGATTGTTTATCATAAATACGGCCAGCTGAATTCTACTAACGAAAAAGCGTTGCAGATGGTAGCTTCCGGAAAGGCCGGTGAAGGAATGGTGCTGATTGCGGATCAACAAACACAGGGCAGGGGAGCAGGCCAAAATCTCTGGGAAAGCGAGCCCGGGAAAAACCTTACATTCAGTATAATTCTTGAACCGGTTTTTATGAATCCTTCCCGGCAGTTTGCTCTCACCGAAATGGTTTCGCTGGCTTTGTTTGATGTGGTGGAGAAACGCCTGGGATGCGAAAATCTGTATGTAAAATGGCCCAACGATCTTTACTATCTGGACAAAAAAATGGCCGGGATATTAATTCAAAACCGGATAAAAGGAGATCAACTTGATTTTACAGTTATCGGTGTGGGGTTGAATGTGAACCAGAAAGAGTTCTATTCTGATGCCCCCAATCCGGGCTCAATGATTCATTTTTCGGGGAAAGAAGAAAGTCTCCCCACACTGTTGGAGGAAATACTGAATGGGCTGGATTTTTATTACGAAAAACTAAAAACAGATATTCATTCGCTCAAAACCATTTACCTCCAACGACTTTATCGGATTGGCGAATGGGCTGAATATGAGGATGCTGCCGGACGTTTTACAGCTAAAATTACCGGCGTTGATTCATTTGGACGGCTATTGCTGACCGACCGCCAGGGTGATTTGAGGGTTTATGGGTTTAAGGAAATCGAGTATCTGACATAGTCAGACATGCCTGGCCG
>WFNG01000212.1 GCA_015488735.1 Bacteroidales bacterium
AGCAGGGTGATACCGTTTTTATTTACTGTGTGGTAGCGCATTTGAAATCCAGTTCGGGGGGTACTAACCAAACAAAAAGGGCGGATATGGCTAACAATACCATGCGTTACATTGCCAGCCATGATCCCGATAACAATTACCTGCTCATGGGCGACTTTAACCTGTACACCTCGAGTGAACCTGCTTATCAGGATTTTACCGGTACAGATTATCCCAAGGTCAGGTTTAACGATCCTATTGATAAGCCCGGGAATTGGCATAATAACGCTGATTTTAGCCTTTATCAGACCCAAAGTACACACTCTTCCAGCAATGGATGTGCCGTAAGCGGCGGCATGGATGACCGGTTTGATTTTATTTTGATTTCCAACGATATAAAGTACGATACAAAAAAAGTAAAATATGTGCAGGGCTCTTTTCATGCAGTAGGGCAGGATGGCAAGCATTTTAATCAATCTATTAATTCCTCACCGGCCAATACATCTGTTCCCGCAAATGTGCTTAATGCGTTGTATAATAATTCCGATCATCTTCCGGTTACACTGAAAGTTGCCGTAAACCAGCCGACAGGTATTCCGCAAATCCGTTCTGATATTTATCAGCTGAGTTTTACTAATCCGGTGAACAACGTGTTGAATTTTAAAGTAAATTCCACCGGAACAACTTCGTTAAAGGTTGAAGTCTTCTCTCTGGTGGGGAAAAAAGTCATGCAGCAAAAATATGCTGTTTCCAAAGGTCACTCCCGGCAGACGATGAACGTGGGAAGTCTGCCAAACGGTCTGTATATTCTGCGTTTTACCGAATCAAACGGACATAGCTTTAGCCGGAAATTGCTAAAGTACTAATATTTAAAGTTTTCTTTTGGCCGTGGATTATGTGGTATTATTTTTTGTAATTTTATCCAGCTAAAACATCATACGCACTAAAATGGCTAAAATTCAAAAGAAGGCTCTACATGTTACTGGTGTTATTTTACTTGTTGTAGCTGTGGTTATCGTAGCTTTTAATATCATTATTGCAAAAGTTATTGAAGGCAGAGTGAATAACTTTTTAATTCACGAACATTTAACAAACTATCGCATAGAATACAAAAGTATTGGCTTTAATATTCTTGACCGATCGGTTCGCCTGGCAGGTCTTAAATTTCTTCCTGACTCCGGTTTTCTCCGTAATCTTGATAAATCGGGTTTTAATGCTATGGCACCCTCAATTACGGTGGATAAGCTTATCGTCTCGGGTATTGACCTTAGGGCAATAATTAAGGGTCGCAATCTCATTATCAGAAAGATAACCATTAAAAATCCTGTAATAAAATTATTTAAATTTAATGGAAAACTACTTTCTGCAAATGAGAAAAAGAGGAAAAGGTTTTCTGTTGAAGATTCTGTAAGGCTGGTGGGCATACGTGGTATTTCGGTGCGTAAAATTATTTTTAAGAAAAGTCAGCTTAAGATTTATAACTACAAAAAGGGAAAATATACTTTGGCAAGTAAAGATATTACCATGGTTATACGTGGTTTATCTTTTGAGAAGAGTGGCCATGGAAACGACTATTTTTATCCTTCTTTGCGTGAAGCCAGCCTTGTGGCAAAAGATAATTTTCTGGAACTGGGAAACCATCTTTATAAAATTACATTTAAAAAGCTTTCCATCAATCTGAAAGGTGAATCGCTAATCTTTAAGGAGTTTCATTACAAACCGATATATTCTGAAAATGCTTTCTCAAAACACATAAAATTTCAAAAAGAGCGTTTTGATATGGAAGCAGGAGAAATAGCTTTTTCAGGTGCTGACTTTTCCCGGTTTTTTCTGGAGAATGAAATCCAAATTAGAAAGTTGAGCATTTCCGATGCTACCATCGACCTTTTCAGAGATAAAAGGGTACCTTTTAACCATAACCAACGCCCGCTTTTACCCAACCAAATGTTGAAGAAGACCAAAGGGAAATTTATCATAGATACTGTGCAAATTAATAACACCAGATTTGAATATGATGAAAAAACAGATTTGCGGACATTACCGGTAAAAGTATGGTTTACGGGTTTGTCCGGTTATATTACTAACGTAACAAACTATCCTTATTTATGGCAGAAAAATAAGCTGGAAGTGAAACTGAAAGCCTGGCTGATGCAACAGGCACCGTTGGAAGTCCGGTTTGTGTTTCCGCTTGCCGCCAAAAACGACACTTTTTATTATCGCGGAGTTGTTTATGGTCCGATTCCTTTTTCTGTTTTTAACCCTGCCATATATCCTGCCACAGGGTTAAAGTTTATTGGCGGTGTTCTGGATAAGATTAATTTTCGTGGAAGCGCGAATCCCGTGTATGCAAGTGGAACAATGACAATGTTATACCGCAATCTGGATTTACAGGCTGTGAAGAAGAAAGACCACCATGCTGCCAATAAGCTTTTAAGCTGGGGTATCAATTCTTTTTTGCGAAAAAATAATCCCCGCAAGGGCCCCGGAAAAAAGGCCAAAACAGTTTCGATGTTTGTTCAGCGTAATGTGGAAAAAGGTTTTGGGAATTTTTTCTGGAAAACGCTTTTCAGCGGGCTGAAAGCCACCATGTTACCAAGTGTGAATACGGTTAACAGAAAAAATATGCAGTCGGTGGCCCAAATGAAGAACCTAAAAAAGAGTAAATCCGGCATTACAAAAACAAGAAAATAAAATCAGTTATTGTTTTTCCTTACGGACTTAATTTTATGACTGATTTATCAGCCTTTTACCTGTCTATTTATCTCTGGTATTTAAAATTAGTTATGTATTTAGACTTATTGCCTATATTCAAAAATATTTATAGAAATATTTTCCAATTTATGCGTAATTCTATTTTTATATGCCTATAAAATAGAATTCTTTAGAGAAAAATATCTATTTTTGCAGAGAAGCTCTATTGCTTTTTTATTGCATAATAATCTTATGTAAATAATAAAAATGATATGCCAAAAGATACTGACAATATTATTCATCTAAAAATATAAAACTATGAACGATACATTCAAAAAAATCAAAGAACTGTCTGAAAAATACCGTGATTACACGGCCCAAAACCTGTCGAAGCTGGTGAAAATAAAATCACTCAGTACACAGGAAAAAGAAGTTCAGGAAGAATTAAAACGCCAAATGGAAGAAGCCGGTTTCGATGAAGTAAAAATTGACGGACTGGGAAATGTGATTGGCCGTATTGGAAA
>WFNG01000213.1 GCA_015488735.1 Bacteroidales bacterium
GCCAACGGAAAACTGTATGTTTCCAACTGGTCTGGTTCTGTCCCACCTGCCGGCGATAAGCAAACAGCAGGAATACCATGGGAAGAAGCTTCTGTAAACCGTTTTGGAGCAGTCTCTTCAGGAACGGTAAGCGTCCTGAATCCGGGAAACGGGAAAACACTCCGCGAGATAAAAACAGGCCTGCATCCCAACGATATTATTTCCGGTCATCATCAGAAGTTTGTATATGTTACCAATGGTAATGATGACAATATCAGCGTTATTGACACCAAAACCAATACGGTCTGTGAAACAATATCGGTAAGGCTGAACAAAGCGAAAAATCCTTATTTCGGCGATTCTCCCAACGCGTTGGCACTTTCGCCCGACGGCAACCGTTTGTATGTGGCCAACGGCATGGACAACGCCCTTGCTGTGATTACATTAGGACAAAAAGCAGGTGGAAGGAGTTCCGCTGCCGACAGTAAAATTGTGGGATTTATCCCCACTGCAGCTTATCCCGGCGGAATAGTCCTGCACGACAGCACCCTTTATGTTGCCGACATTGAAGGTATTGGAGCCAGACTTACGGTGAAAAAAAAGAACAAAGCATTCCGCACTTTTTACCAGGGTATTCTCAAAAAAGGAAGGTCAACGGCAGGGGCCTTCAACACACACCGTATGTTGGCTTGCGTGTCTGTTATTCCCGTTCCGGGTAAGGAAAAGCTGAATTCCTTCACGCAAATCGTAAAAAAGAACAACCGGCTGCAGCGGCTGGCATTGCTGAAACTGTTGCCCCGTAAAAATATAAAACCTGTTCCCGTTCCCGAACGCATCGGCGAGCCTTCTGTTTTTAAACATGTGATTTACATTATCAAAGAAAACAGAACCTATGACCAGATTCTCGGAGATATAAAAAAGGGAAACGGTGATGCTGCACTATGCACTTTCGGTGAAAAAGTTACCCCCAATGCACACAAGCTGGTCAGCAATTATGTACTGCTCGACAACTACAAGGCTTCGGGAAAATGCTCTGCGGAAGGCCATGTTTGGACAGATGCTTCCATGGTTACCGACTATATTGAAAAAAATGTCAGAGCCTGGTACCGGAGTTATACCCATGTTTTGTATGATGCCATGGCTTACCCCAAAACAGGATTTATCTGGGATGATGCGCTGGATCATGGGAAAAGTGCCCGTATTTACGGCGAAGCTTGTAAACCGGAGTGGAAAAACGGGGAAAGGTGGACGGACATTTACCATGATTATCTTGAAGGAAAACCTTTTCATTTTACAAATGTTACGACTATTGCCCGTGTAAGAGGTATTCTTTCCAAAACTTATCCGGGCTACGACAGCCATAATATTACGGATCAGTTACGAGCCAAAGCTTTTATCGATGAGCTGAAAGCTTTTGAGAAAATGAAAGGCGATGCTTTTCCCGACCTCGTTGTTATGGCTTTGCCCGATGATCACACGTCCGGAACAGCCCCCGGCTTCCCCACACCGCGCGCCATGGTGGCCGATAATGATTATGCTCTGGGACAAATAGTACAGGCAATTACCCATAGCCGCTTTTGGAAAAACACAGTCATCTTTGTTACCGAAGACGATTCACAAAGCGGATGGGACCACGTATCGGCATACCGGACTGTAGGCATGGTAATCAGTCCCTATTCCAAAACCGGAAAAGTCGTTTCTACTGCATATAATCAAACTTCTATGATTCGTACAATAGAGCAAATTTTGGGGTTGCCACCCATGAATATTATGGATGCTTCAGCAAAACCCATGCGGGATGTCTTTTCGGAAAAAGCAAATTTCTCCCCTTACAAAGCGCTGAAAAACAATATTCCGCTGGACGAAATGAATCCACTGTTGCGTGTTTTGAATGGTCAGCAAAAGCAGTATGCTATAGCTTCTATGAAAATGGCAAAACTGGGTATCGATGCCGGAAATGATGATTTACTGAACCGCATTATCTGGTCTTCCGTAAAAAGTAAAGAGCCTTATCCTGCCCACTTTGCAGGAAAAGAGGATAACGACGATTGATGCGGGTTCCTTTTTTTGTTTGGAAAAGCTTTTTGTTAACGCAATGACCTTATATTACGCCAAGAAAAACAGGCAGAGAAGCCAAACGATCTTTGATTTCAAGAAGCTTTTCCAGACTTATTTTCCCCACAATGTAATTTGCCTCCCGGCTGTTATATTGTTCATAAATTTCTTCAAAGTCAAAAAGAGACAAGTCTTCCTGCCGGTCGTAACGTAAATATACCGTGAGGGAAACATGGTTTGTGAAATTCGGTTGCTTAAAAAATTTGCGTTTTTTATATTCGTATTTGTAATTGTGGCTGATGGCGGTAATGTCTGATAGAACGGCAGAACCGGTAGGAAAGGCCCCCGCACCTTTGCCAAACATAAACTGCTTGTCGTAAAATTCGCCTTCAATAACAACACCGTTATACTCTTCCTCAACATTGTAAATATAATTCTCTTCACTAACGAAACCAGGTGCCACATACATTGAAATTTCACCCGTTTCGGCTTTCATTACTTTGGCTACCAGCTTAATTCTGAGCCCTTTCTCTTTGGCAAACCGCACATCAAAATCCCTGATGTGAGCAATACCAAAACGAAAAATATCATCAGGCGGTACAATAATCCCAAAGGCATGGGCCGTGATGATGACCAGCTTATAAAGTGAATCGCTCCCGTTCACATCCGCATCCGGATTACTTTCGGCAAAACCCAGTGCCTGAGCTTCTTTCAGCGCAATGGCATATTCCTTATTTTCACGGAAAATCTGTGTCAGGATATAGTTGGACGAACCGTTCAGGATGCCGGTAATAGATGTTAACAAATCATTGTCGTAGTACTCTTCGAGATTACGGATAATCGGAATGGAACCGCAGGCCGAAGCATCATACAACAGCGATTTCCCGGTTTCTTTTTGTATCTGTATCATCTCTTCAAGATGGGCAGCCAGCATTTTCTTATTTCCGGAGACTACATTTTTTCCGCTGTACAACGCCTCTTTCACAAGGAGATAGGCTTCTGCGGCATCGTCAATCAGCTCAACCACCACATTCACTTCTGCATCATTTAGAATTTTTTCCCTGTCTAATGTAAGCAACGGGCTGTCTGTACCCCGAACTTTATTTTTGTGTTTTACACAAATGGTCGAAATGACGGCATCCACAGTTTTACTTTTTTGCAAAACGGCATAAAGTCCCTGTCCCACCACGCCGAAGCCATATAATCC
>WFNG01000214.1 GCA_015488735.1 Bacteroidales bacterium
CAACCTGTTTACGGTATAATCTCTTTTTTTGTAATTTCAGCCTCTTGTTAACACGTTATCTTATGAGTTATTTGCTTTTGCTAATCATCTTGTCCGGGTTGTTGCACATTACCGGATTGTATGTAAAGAGTACGTCGCTGAAAATGGTTTTCAAGCCGATAACCACAGCACTTATTATTTATTTAGCCTTTCTGCAAGGCGGCAGCAGTTTTCCTTTTTACAAAATTATGATTCTTATTGGCCTGGGCCTTTCCCTTGCCGGCGATATCTTTCTTATGTTGCCACGCGAAAGGTTTGTGGCCGGGCTGGTTTCATTCCTGCTGGCCCATATTTTCTTTATCGTTGCTTTTACAGCCAACGGCGGCCCTTTCTGGAACTGGATTTATCTTGCTCCGGTATTGGTTTATTTTGCTTTGCTCAGCAACATCCTGTTGAAGCATACAGAAAAAATGACCCTTCCGGTGGTGATTTATTCTTTGGTTATCCTGTTTTTCGTATGGCAGGCTGCCGGACGTTACGATTTGCAGCCCACAGTTTCGGCAACTTACGGGTTTTACGGCGCTGTTTTGTTTGTTTTGTCCGATTCGCTGTTAGCCTACAACAAATTTGTTCGAACTTTAAAAACGGCTCCGGCCCTGGTCATGGTTCTGTACTGGGCAGCACTTTATTTCTTAGCTTTGTCAATATAAATCTGGTGACATGACTTTCTTTTTTCTTTTTTTGGCCGTATTTACGCTGGCCGTGGTTGTTCTTTTTTATTTTATGGTAAGAGGGTTTATCAACCCTGTTGACAAACATAATGTTCCGGGAAATTTACCTTTTGATGTGGAAGAAATTCAAATTCCGCTGGAGGATGGCAGGCATCTTTACGGATGGTGGATTGCAGCGGATAAAAATGCTCCTACCATTATTTTCGCCCACGGCTGGGGACGTAGTGCCCGGCGTATGTTGCCTTATCTTAAGAAATTTTGTTGTCAGGGTTTCAACCTGTTGGCTTTTGACGCCCGCGGTCATGGCAACAGCGACCCGGACAAATATTCCAATCTTGTCAAATTTGCCGAAGACATGATTGCCTCCATTAATTTTGTGGTGAACAACAAAAAATCACAAAATCATGATTTTTATCTTGTGGGTTTGTCCATTGGCGGTGCAGGTTCCATTTATGCTGCTGCTCATGACAAACGCATCAAAAAGGTGGTTACCGTTGGTGCTTTTGCTCATCCGGCTTCGGTAATGAAAAAGCAGTTTAAAGATCATCATATTCCCTACTATCCCATGATATGGCTGATGTTCCGGTATTTACGGTTTTTTCAAAAATTGGATTTGAACGAAATTGCACCTGAAAAGCATATCACTTCCGCAGAGGCCTCTTTTTTACTGATTCATGGAGCGGAAGACGTGACGGTACCTGTAGAAGAAGGCAAACGCCTTGCCCAAGCCGCCGGCGACCATGCCGAATTGTGGATTATCCCTCACCGCGGTCATTCTGATTGCCATTTGGAAAAAGGATTTTGGGATAAAGTCATTGGGTTTATGAAAAGATAAACCTTCTTAATGTTTTCAATTCCCTGCCGGGATAATGCGCAAAATCTTTAATTTAGCCGCAAAATTTTTTCATGAAACGAATTCATTTGCTGTTACTTTCGTTGTTGTCGGGGCTGCTGCTCGCGGCTGCCTGGCCGGTACACGGTTTTACACCCCTGATATTTGTTGCGCTGGTTCCATTGTTTTTCGTACAGCAATTTCTCGGCGATACCGGACGAAAAGGTATGTTTTGGCTGGCATGGCTTGCTTTTTTTGTTTGGAACGTGTTAACAACATGGTGGATATGGAATTCGACAGCCAGTGGAGCAGTAACAGCTATTTTGCTGAATTCACTATTTATGGCCATAGTATTCCAGGTGTTTCATATTTCCAAAAAATGGCTGTTTAACAACAAACGCGGTTTTGGTATTTTGATTTTTTACTGGATAAGTTGGGAATATTTTCACATGAATTGGCAATTGGCCTGGCCCTGGCTTACCCTTGGAAATGTCTTTGCCAGTCAGCACACCTGGATTCAATGGTACGAATATACCGGTGTTTTGGGAGGGAGCTTTTGGGTTATTCTGGTAAATATTCTGGTGTATAATGTGATAAGAAACATCCTGTCGAAAGAAAAAACCCGGATAATCATTAATACAATCCTGCTTTTGTTGATGATTTTTGTTCCACTCTCATTTTCTTTGTATCGTCATGCACATTACCACGAAACTAAGCAACCGGTAAGCGTGGTGGTGGTACAACCCAATATTGACCCATACACTGAAGAGTTCAGTTTGCCACCAGCCGAAATTCTCCGGAAAAACCTGAAACTTGCAGCGGAAAAGGTAACCGACAGTACCGATTATGTAATTTTTCCCGAATCAACTATTCAGGAAAATATTTGGGAAGGAAGTTTACGCCAGTCGCAAAGTATCCGGACGCTACAAAAATTTATCCGTTTGCATCCAAAGTTATCAGTGGTGATTGGTGCTTCCACTTTCCGTTGGCTCAGACCCGATGAAAAAAGAACACCTGCTGCACGATTATACAGAAAAGGAATGTATTATTACGCTTATAATACAGCTTTTTATCTTGATGATTCTCCCTATGTGCAGGTTCATCACAAATCGAAACTTGTTCCCGGTGTAGAGGAAATGCCCTCATGGTTTTTTCTGAAACCGCTGGAGAAATATGCCATTAACCTGGGGGGAATTGTGGGAACACTGAAGAAAGATAACCACACCACCGTTTTTACTGATGCAAAAACAGGAGTGATTGTAGCACCCTTGATATGTTATGAATCTGTTTATGGCGATTTTGTAAATAAAACTATTCGGGCTGGTGCCGAGCTTATTATTGTCATTACCAACGATGGCTGGTGGGGAAACACCCCCGGCTATCGCCAGCATTTTTTGTTTTCTGTTCTCCGCGCTATCGAAACCCGTCGCGATGTAGCACAGTCCGCTACCACGGGCATTTCCGGTTTTATCAACCAAAAAGGAGACATTCTGCAACAGACAGCTTACTGGAAGCCGGCGGTCATCTCCGGCCAGCTCAACCTTAACACACGACTGACTTATTATGTAAAAAATGGTGACCAGCTTGCCCGTGTTTCGGCTTATATTAGTGTGCTGATTCTGTTGGTATCGGTAGTACAGGGTTTCTTGAAAAAGCAAAATAGTCTTTTCTAACCAACAAAACAGCCACGGATGAAGAACTTTATGGATTTGGTGTTAAAACGGCAAAGCGACAGGAAATATACTGAAAGGCCGGTGGAACCCGAAAAGCTGAAACGTTGCCTTGAAGCAGCGCGCCTGGCTCCTTCCGCCAGTAATTCACAGCCCTGGAGTTTCGTGGTTGTCAACCATCCCGAATTGGTAAAAAAAGTAGGTAAAGCAGCTACCGGACCCCTTTCTTCTTTTAATACTTTTGCTTCTAAAGCATCCGTTATTGTTGTTATTGTCATGGAAAAACCCAAGATAATTGCGGAAGTGGGTGGCCGGATAAAGCAAAAGGAATACCCGTTGATAGATGTGGGCATCGCTGCCGAACATTTTTGTTTGCAAGCCACAGAAGAAGGGCTGGGAACCTGCATGCTGGGATGGTTCAATGAGAAAAAAACCAAAGAGCTTCTACGAATTCCGGAGGTAAAAAGCATTCCCCTGCTGATTACTCTGGGATATACACCGGGAAATTATAAGCACCGAAAAAAAATACGCAAAAAATTTGAAGCCGTGGTTAAATACAACACTTATGAATAATAAAAAAGAACCGGAAAAGGTCTGGTACGCTTTGTATGTAAAATCGCGTACGGAGAAAAAAGTAGCCATTGAGCTGGAAGGAATTGACATCGATTTTTACCTGCCGCTGGAAAAAAGGCTGAAACAATGGAGCGACAGGAAAAAATGGGTGGAGGAACCCCTGTTTCGCTCGTATATTTTCGTTCACATCACACAAAAAGAATATTACAAAGTATTGCAGACACGGGGTGTAGTAAAATACATTAGCTTTGAAGGAAAAGCAGTACCCGTACCACAACAACAAATCGATGCCATTAAAATTTATCTTCAGGAAATAGATCCTGTACTGAATGAAGATGTGGAATGGAAAGAAGGCAAGGAGGTGGAAGTCATGGCCGGTAACCTCATCGGGCTGAAAGGGGTTTTGATAAAAGCCAAAGGGAAAAACCGGGTAAAAGTAGAGATAGAAGTGGTGGGCAGTGCCATTATTCTCAATATACCGCGAAAGCATTTGCGCATTATCGGGTAAGGGATTATTTCTTCCCAATCCCTAAGCCGGTTGCCACATTTTTTGTACTTTTGAAATGAATAAATTCTCCCACGCATGAGTATCAATCTTCTGGATATTATTTTGTTGATTCCTCTTTTGTGGTTTGGCTATAACGGATACAAAAAAGGGTTAATTATAGAAATTGCATCGCTGGCAGCTTTTATCCTCGGCCTTTATTTTGCGTTTTATTTTTCAGATTTCACTGCCGGATACCTAAAACAGTTTTTCAATATTGAGCCGAAATACATGGCAGCTATTTCGTTTATTGCCACTTTCATCGGTGTAGTTATTATTGTGTTGGTACTAGCCAAATTATTGGAGAAATTTATCAATATTCTGTTGCTTGGCTTCTTGAATAAGTTGGGAGGCGCTGTTTTCGGAATATTAAAAGGGGCTCTTTTTCTGAGTATTATTATTTTTATTATCAATTATTTCGATACCGGCAGGACGATTATTAAACCACAGGCAGTTAAGAAATCCATTTTTTATGAACCGGTACAATCACTGGCTCCCATGCTTTACTCCAAACTACATTTGGATAATTTCAAAGATAAGATTCCCAATAAAGATGAATTGTTGAAAAAGGTGATTTAACCTTGACTTTTTCAGGTTGGGTAAGTCCTGAAAGGTCGAACTCAGGTTATTATTTATTTCTCCATTACAACAAAAGCCAGCGCCATTTCTTTTACATGCGACAGGCTTAAGTGAATCTGTGTAATTTCCTGTTCCTGAACAAATGCTTTCACTTTTCCGTAAACCACTACTTCGGGTTTTCCCAGTTTATCATTTTTCACCTCAATTTCCCTGAATGCCATCCCGTAGCGATAGCCGGTTCCGAGTGCTTTGAAAACAGCTTCTTTGGCAGCATAACGGGCAGCGTAACTTTGGAATATTCCAGCTTTTTGCGCTTTACAATAGGTCTGTTCCGCTTCAGTGAATATCTTATTCACAAAAGCATCACTTCGCGCAATAGAGTTTTCAATCCGCCTTATTTCAATAACATCTGTTCCGGTTCCGAAAATCATAGTTTTATAAATAACGTCTCATTCGGGTTTGGAATCTATTTTTCAGAACGTTCGGGTTATAAACCCGAACGAGCCGTTATTGTATTTTAATTATTTAATTACGCCCAGTTCTTTACCCACTTTGGTAAAAGCGGCAATGGCTTTGTCCAAATGATGCTGTTCATGTCCTGCAGAAAGTTGTACACGAATACGGGCTTCTCCTTTAGGTACCACCGGATAATAAAATCCGATAACATAAATCCCTTCATC
>WFNG01000215.1 GCA_015488735.1 Bacteroidales bacterium
AACCTATCCCCGAAAACGTACGCATTTATGACCAGCTTTTTAACCGTGTTTACCGCAGAATGTACCGAAAACTTAAACCGTTATACAACGACATTAGGGATATTATCAATTATCCGAAAAAATAATAGCTGAAAAGTATTCGTGAAAACGGTTTCCAATTTTAGGCACTTCCAACTTTAGTTCGCTTTAGACACTACTCTTTTTTTCCTCCAGTTCCATCCAGCGAAGGGTCTTCTCATCGATCAGGTTTATCAGCTCTGCCACACGCGAAGCTTTCTTTTCCAGCTCCTGATAATCCATTTCTCCGACATTCATGGCTGTTTCCAGTGCTGATTTTTCTGTTTCTAGTTTCTCAATTTCTTTTTCCAGTAAATCGTATTCGCGTTTTTCATTGAAAGAGAGTTTTTTAGGTTTTGATTTCTCTTTTTTTGCCGATGGCTTTTTCTCTGCTGTTTTCAGTTGCTTTGCCTCTTCTGCCTTAGATAGTTTGTAAGTGGTGTAATTGCCGACAAAATCTTTAATTTTTCCATCTCCTTCAAAAACAAACAGGTGGTCGGTAAGCCGATCCAGGAAAAACCGGTCATGCGAAACGAGGATAAGGCAGCCTTTAAAATTGGAAAGGAACTCTTCAAGTTTGTTGAGGGTGAGAATATCCAGATCGTTGGTAGGTTCGTCAAGGATGAGAAAGTTGGGGTTTTTAATAAGGACAGTCAGTAAGTACAGTCGCCTCAGTTCACCGCCACTAAGTTTGGAAACCGGTGTTTGCTGCACCTTTGGCGGGAAGAGAAAGTAATTGAGGAACTGCGAGGCTGTCATGCTGCTGTTTTTACCCGTGGCGATGACTTCAGCGATGTCTTTTACCACTTCCAGTACGGTTTTTTCCGGTGCAGCTTTCAGCCCTTCTTGTGTGTAATAGCCGATGACGAGTGTTTGTCCATGTACAACTTCGCCTTTGTCGGGCTGGACAGCTCCGGTAAGGAGATTTAAAAAAGTGGATTTGCCAACACCGTTTTTTCCCAGCAAGCCAATCCGTTCTCCTTTTTGAAAGGTGTAACTGAAATCATCCACAATATTGATGTTGCCGAAATGTTTTTTTACCTTTTTCAGCTCGATAATTTTTCCTCCGAGGCGGGCAGATTGTGTTTGCAGTTTCAATTCCTGTTCCACAATTCCACTTTCGGCCCTGGCTTTGGTTTCGTAAAAGGCATCAATACGTGATTTCGATTTGTGGGTGCGTGCTTTGGGCATCCGGCGAAGCCATTCCAACTCCTTTTTCATGAGCTTTCCGGCTTTGTCGACTTCCATTTGGGCCGCTTCTATACGGGCTGCCCTTTTCTCAAGGAAATAAGCGTAGTTTCCGTTGTGTATAAAAATCTGACCATGAGAAAGCTCCAGGATATGGTTACATACACGGTCGAGAAAATAGCGGTCGTGGGTAACCATAAACAAAGTAATTTCTGAGGCCGAGAGATATTTTTCCAGCCATTCAATCATGTCAATGTCGAGATGGTTTGTAGGTTCGTCCAGCAACAACAGTTCAGGCTGATCCAGCAAGGTAAGTGCCAACGCGAGCCGTTTTTTCTGTCCTCCCGAAAGCGTTTCTGTTTTTTGCTGAAGGTCAACAATGCCAAATCGGGTCAGCATTTCAGTCAGTCGGCGGTCGTAATCCCAGGCTTCTGCCTTGTCCATCCGGTTGGTGGCTTCTTCCAGTTTGAGTCTGTTGTGCGGGCTGTCGTTTTTTGCCTGCTGTTTTACTGCCTCTTCGTAATTTCTAATGATAATACGGATACTTGATTCGTGGGTTTTGATGAGCTGGTCTATCGTGATTCCCTGTTCAAATTCCGGTTGTTGTTCCAGGTATCCCATGTGCAGTTCATCACGGAACGTAAAATACCCTGCATCAGCGAAATCTTTTCCGGCCAGAATTTTGAACAAAGTAGATTTTCCTGTTCCGTTACCGGCAATCAGTGCCATTTTATCCCCTTTGTGCAAACCAAAGGTAATTTTTTCAAACAGTACTTTGTCTCCGTAAGTTTTGGAAAGTTTGTCAACGGAAAGGAGGTTCATAAAGGATTGATTTTTGTTGTTGTAAAAACCTGGTATAAATAGCAGTTAAAATTTTCGACAAAGGTAATGGTTTCCCCTCTGACTTTCTGGCTGAATATGGATAGTTCAACAAATTTCTGACAGTATGAAATTTTTACCAAAGAAGATACTTTATCACCGGATATTCCTTAAATTTGGAGCAACCAAGTTGAACGCTGTGGTTTTGATAAAAATGTAATGTCATGAAAATATTACCTGTAGAAAAAATTCGTCAAGCTGATGCTTATACCATAAGCCATGAACCCATCGCCGATATTGATCTTATGGAACGTGCTGCCGGGCAGCTTTTCAGGTGGATTAAAAAACGTGTGGACAAGAGCCACCGGTTTTTTGTGTTTGCCGGTTTGGGAAATAATGGCGGTGATGGCCTGGCCACTTCGCGTTTGCTAACAGAGGCCGGCTATGATGTCAGTGTTTATGTCGTCCGGTTTTCTGATAAAAATTCGGATAGTTTTCAGATTAATTATGACCGTTTTCTTGAATTTGGCAATAACAAACTGCACGATTTGAAAAAGGATGAACCCTTACCCGAAATTGGTGAAGATGATATTGTGATAGATGCACTTTTCGGCTCCGGGCTTACGCGTCCGGTAAAAGGTTTTCCCGGAGAGGTTATTCATCATATAAATAGTTCGCCGGCTTTAAAAATTGCCATTGATGTTCCTTCCGGATTGTTTGTGGATGCCTGCTCAACAGCATCGGATGGGAAAATTGTCCGGGCTGACTATACCCTGACTTTTCAGTTTCCCAAACTGGCTTTCTTAATGCCTGAAAATGATGCGTTTGCCGGAAGCTGGCATGTATTGGATATCGGATTGCACGAACATTTTATCCATGATGTGAAAGTGAATAATTCTTATGTGCTCAGGCAGGATGCGGCGTATATTCTACGACCACGGAAGAAATTTTCTCACAAGGGTACTTATGGTCATGCCCTGCTCATTGCCGGAAGCTATGGAAAGATGGGAGCGGCCGTTTTGGCGGCACATGCTGCCTTGCGTTCGGGAGTAGGCTTGCTGCATGTTCATATTCCAAAGGCAGGTTATGCGATTATGCAAACGGCTTTGCCCGAAGCCATGCTAAGTATTGACAGATATGATAATTATTTTTCTGACATTCCTGAACTTTCCATGTACAATGCCATTGGCATCGGCCCCGGATTGGGAATGCAACATCAATCGCAGATGGCGCTGAAACTTCTGATACAGCAATTCAAGCTGCCGATGGTCTTTGATGCCGATGCGCTGAATATTCTGGCTGAAAACAAAACATGGCTTGCTTTTTTACCCCATTATTCTATTTTAACACCGCATCCCAAAGAATTTGAACGGTTGGCAGGCAAATGGAACGACGATTTTGAGCGATTGAAAAAACAACGGGAATTTGCTGAGAAATATCAGGTGGTGGTTGTTCTTAAAGGCGCGAACACCAGTATTTGCACGCCCCACGGTGATTGTTATTTTAATTCGACCGGTAATCCGGGGATGGCCACTGCCGGCAGTGGCGATGTGCTTACAGGAATATTAACATCTTTGTTGGCTCAGGGTTATGTTTCGGTGGAAGCTGCTTTGCTTGGCGTGTATTTACATGGACTGGCAGGAGACATGGCTACTAAAAAACGGAGCCAGGAGGCTATGATAGCCGGTGATATTATTGAATGGCTGGGAAAAGCTTTTCAGAAATTATATTAAACAAGGGGTTGTAACCCCTTGTTTAATTCTCCTCGGTTTCTACGGCTTGTAGTCCGTTGTTTCTAAATCTCCTCGGTTTCCACGATTTTGGCCAGCAGGTCTGCGTAAGGAACCATGAGGTATTTCTTTCCTTCGAAATCAAACTCGGTACCGGAGAATTTTTTGTAGAAAACTGTGTCGCCAACGGCAATACCCGGATTCTCAATATTTCCTATGGCCACCACTTTGGCATATTGCGGTTTTTCTTTGGCCGTGTCAGGAATAATAATTCCGGAAGCTGTTTTCTGAACTTCCTTTCCTTCGGTAATATCCAGTAAAACATTTTCGTTTAATGGCTGTAACTCTTTCATCTTTTCTGTTTTTATGATTAATATTTATTTGTCTAATGAATTCCTAATAAAGTATTGATACGGTTTTTGTCAAACCCGATAATAATTTCACCGTTAATATCCGTTTGTGGAACACCTTGCTGGCCACTTCGGGCAACCATGGCTTCGGCAGCTTTTTGATCTTTTGACACATCGATGTCACGGAAACGAACACCGTTCTTTTTCAAATGGGTTTTTAGCGTGTTACACCAGCTACACGATGGCGTGGAGTAAACGGTAACACGTTTTTGTGGCTTTTCTTCGCCATCGGCAACAGCTGCCGAGTATAAACTCTCTTCAAATAATCCTTTGTAATAATCTTCTTCATTGCAACCTTTGATAATTTTGGTGAACCGTTTTCCTTCAAAAACCAAAAGGGAAGGAGCTGAGGTAACAGAATATTTGGGATGGATGTCGCGTACTGTTGTTACATCGGCAGCAGCAATATTAATGGATTTCGCTTTTGCAGCGGCAAGTTCTATATTTTTATAACTGCAATCGCTGGTTTCCGATCCCTTTTTATATAGCAGAATGTAATTTTTTTTCTTTTCATCTAAAATTCGCAACATTGCATCGTGCGAACCAACCTCTTTTAATGCCATAATCATATTCCTTTTTTTGTCTTGTTCATGTATCAATTAACATGCCATTTCCCATATCTGTTTGTGCGGTATGACTAATTTACAGATATGACAAATTTGCACCTTGCAGCGTCAGTAAATAAATGGGAGACCCTTTTTTGTCTTTTCCCTGTAGCTGATGTAAGCCGTGCTCATGATGGGTTTGTAGCTTATGGATGCATGTAAAGTTATAAACTTTGGTTATTTACCGCTCGCACGTCACAGACTTGCAAGAGCGGGGAATTTCCATATTTTAATGGTATTTGCTATTCCACACGATGCAATCGTGCGGGAGCGGAGGCTTATTATTCTATTATTTCAAGACAACCAAAATCTTCTCTCAGAAACAATTCTATTAAGTCACTTTTTTTTCTTAAAAGATCCTCTAATTTTTTTGTTGTTGTATTTCCAGTCCTAATCCAAATTATTTTTGGAGGGAAACCCCTAATTATATTTAAATCACAAAAATCAGAGTCAAAAGTTACTATTGCAAAATTATTTCTTTTAGCAAAATCAAATATTTCAGTATCGGTTGAGTTTTCAAGCCCTAGTTCGCGAACTTGTTTTGCGTCTGGAAATATGTCAATAATTCGTTTAATCAGTCGAAAAGAAATGTTTTGGTCAAAAAGCAATTTCATTAGGCATATATTTGTCCTTGTTCCTTTTTTGCTGCAAAAGATAGACATGCATTAATCTGTTTCTCCGTTAGTTCAGGGAAGTCATTAATGATTTCTTTCCGGGTCATTCCATTTGATAGCCATGATAATACATCATAAACTGAAATTCTGGTTCCTTTTATTATCGGTTTACCAAATCTCTTTTCTGTATTAATTTCAATGTATTCGTTAAATCGTATCATTTGACAAAGATAATTAAATTTTTCCTATCTGGTTTTTTCATCCCGGCTCATGATGGGTTTGTAGCTTATGGATGCATGTAAAGTTATAAACTTTCTGTAATACTGCTCACAAGTCATAGACTTGCGGGATGGGGGAAGGCTTGTGATTATTCAGACTTTATCTTTAAGTTTCGTGGAACGTTTAACTTCGCCCGCTTTAGTAAATACTCATCCTTTTTTAAAGGACCGTAAAT
>WFNG01000216.1 GCA_015488735.1 Bacteroidales bacterium
GATGTGGGAAAAGGCTCGTCCAAGTCTATGAAATCTTATGGTGCCCGTGTGATGGTTACCGAAATTGACCCTATCTGCGCTTTGCAGGCCTCTATGGAAGGTTATGAAGTTACCACCATGGAAGAAGCAGTCAAAGAGGGAAACATTTTTGTTACTACCACCGGAAACCGCGACATTATCACCATCGACCACATGGCTGCTATGAAAGACGAATCTATCGTCTGCAACATTGGCCATTTCGACAACGAAATTCAGGTTTCCAAACTGGAGAATTATCCCGGAATTAAGAAAATCAATGTAAAACCGCAAGTGGACAAATATGTTTTCCCCGATGGACACTGCATTTACCTGCTGGCCGAAGGACGTTTGGTAAACCTGGGTTGTGCCACCGGCCACCCTTCGTTTGTGATGAGTAACTCGTTCACCAACCAGACACTGGCACAAATGGATTTATGGGAACACCGCGACCATTATGATGTGGATGTTTACCGTCTGCCGAAATACCTCGACGAAGAAGTAGCCCGCTTGCACCTTGACCAGCTGGGCGTGAAGCTGACAAAACTTTCCCCCGAACAGGCCGAATATCTGGGCATAAAAGTTGAAGGACCTTTTAAACCGGATTTTTACCGGTATTAATCAGGTTTTACAACTCGTATAAAAAGCGCTTCCAGTTAGAAGCGCTTTTTTTATACCTTCATTTTTTTGAATTTTTTATGGCAGAACAGTTAATGCCAATTTAATATTAGGCCTTTCTTACTAACAGGTTCGGGGAAAGCACAATAATTTCGACCAATTTTCAGTTTCAAAGAAATCATTGCTTATCTTTGACCAACAATTCACAAAGCCTCATGCAGAAACATATTTTCATCAACGACCGGATATTTCGTGTGGCCCTGTTTACGGCTGCTGTTATTATCATTATTGCGGGGATGATGATGGCGGAGTCCTTTATCACGCTCATACTTCTTGCTGTTTTTGTAAGTATCATCGGTGTTCATCCGGTTTATTGGTTAGACAAGAAAAAAGTTCCACATGTACTTTCTGTCGTTATTGTCCTGCTTGGTATTTTGCTGATTATTTCGGGATTAAGTGGTATTATAGGAAGTTCTGTAAGTAGTTTTACTTCCCATCTTGGGAAATATGAAAACCGTCTGAGTGGAATTATTTCATCAATAAATCAGGAATTCAATTACTATGGAATCAATCTTTCGGGCGACCGGATAACAAAAATATTCGATCCCGCCAAAATACTTGATTTTACAGCTTCCACACTCGGACAGTTTGGAAACGTAATGAGCAACACCGCTTTGATTTTCTTTATCATTTTGTTTATTCTACTGGAAATGAACAGTATCGCGCTAAAAGCAAAAGTTTTCGGCGCCACTTCTTCCGGAAAAACCATGAAGAACCTATCCAGAATTGAAAAAAGTGTCCGCCATTATCTTGTCATCAAAACCTTTACAAGTTTATCCACCGGTATTTTAGTTGGTGGTTTACTCTGGATAATTGGTGTTGAGTATGCTGTTTTGTGGGGGTTAATTGCTTTTATGCTAAACTATATTCCGAATATCGGCTCCATTATTGCTGCCATCCCCGCCATTCTTTTTGCATGGATTCAGCTGGGATTTATTCCTGCCATATGGACGTTGGTTGCCTATGTTTCAGTGAATATGTTTATCGGATATCTTGTGGAACCCCGTGTAATGGGAAAGGGAATGGGCCTTTCCACGCTGGTGGTTTTTCTTTCGTTGATTGTCTGGGGTTATGTGCTTGGCATTGTAGGTATGTTTCTGTCGGTTCCACTGACCATGACCCTGAAAATAATTCTGGAGTATAACGAAAGCACCCGGCCTCTTGCAGCCATGCTTGGCACAGACGAAGATGCCTTAAAGCTAATTAACAAGAACGAAAATGAATCTTTCTGATTTCTTCCGGGAAGAACATAAGTTCCGCTAAAAAAGACCTTGACTCTATTCTATTTCTCAGTATTTTTGCTTTTTCATTTGAATTAAATTTTTTTACAGATATGGAACCGGCTGAAAGCAACGCCCGGTCGCTCAATTTTATTGAAACCATTATTGAGGAAGACCTTCAGAACAATAAAAATAACGGGGAAGTACATTTCCGTTTTCCCCCGGAGCCCAATGGCTATTTGCATATTGGACATGCCAAATCCATCTGCCTGAACTTTGGGATGGCCGAGAAATACAACGGCTTGTGTAACCTGCGTTTTGATGATACCAATCCGGCAAAAGAAGATGTGGAATATGTCGATTCTATCAAAGAAGATATTCAATGGCTTGGTTTCCATTGGAATGGAGCGCCTTTGTATGCTTCCAATTATTTTGATCAGCTTTACACGTGGGCTGTACAGCTGATAAAACAGGATAAAGCATACGTGGATGAGCAGCCGCAGGAAGAAATCAGCCGGCAAAAAGGCGTACCCACCCGGCCCGGAACCGAGAGCCCTTACCGCAACCGCCCGGCAGAAGAGAGTCTGCTGCTTTTTGAAAAGATGAAAAACGGTGAAGTGGCGGATGGTGCTATGGTATTGCGTGCCAAAATAGATATGAGTTCACCTAACATGCACATGCGCGATCCCATTATGTACCGCGTTTTACATGCCGAACATCACCGTACGGGAAACAAATGGAGCATTTATCCCATGTATGATTTTGCGCATGGTCAGTCCGATTACATCGAAGGCATTACTCATTCGCTGTGTACGCTGGAATTTGAAATACACCGACCGCTTTACGACTGGTTTCTGGATCAGATTGCCGAAGAAGACCGGCCACGACCGCGACAGATTGAATTTGCCCGGCTTAACCTGAGCTACACGGTTATGAGCAAACGTAAACTGCTGGAGATGGTGGAGCAAAAGCTCGTTTCCGGCTGGGATGACCCGCGCATGCCCACCATTTCGGGCCTGCGCCGCAGAGGTTATACACCCAAATCTATCCGGGATTTTGCCGATCGTATCGGCATTGCCAAACGCGACAATGTGATTGATGTGGGACTTTTGGAATTCAGCGTGCGCGAACACCTGAACAAGATTACACCCCGTGTTTTCGGCGTTTTGGATCCTGTGAAAGTTATTATCACCAACTATCCGGAAGGCAAAGAAGAACAGCTGGAACTTATTAACAATCCGGAAGATGAAACAGCCGGGATGCGTCATGTTCCCTTTTCCCGTGAACTTTACATCGAACGTAATGATTTTATGGAAGAGCCGCCACGCAAGTTCTTCCGACTTGGCCCGGGTCGTGAAGTACGGCTGAAAGGTGCTTATATCGTGAAGTGTGAGGATTATAGAAAGGATGAAAATGGCAATATTACCGAGATATATTGTACCTACGATCCCGAAACGAGAAGCGGCAGCGGTTCTCAGCGGAAAGTAAAAGGGACACTGCACTGGGTCTCCGTTCAGCGTGCTGTGGAAGCAGAGGTACGCCTTTACGACCGTCTTTTTCTGGATGAAGATCCGGCAGGGCATAAAGACCGTGATTTTAAAGAATTCCTGAATCCGGACTCGCTGAAAGTAATACAAAATTGCAAAGTAGAACCTTCACTGGAAACAGCCCTCCCGGGAGATAAGTTTCAATTCCAACGTCTGGGATATTTCTGTGTTGACAAAGAAAGCACACCGGAGCATCTTATCTTTAACCGCACTGTTCCTTTGCGCGACAGCTGGAAAAGAAAATAACCTGCGATTACTCAGCTGCCAGGAGATTAACATAATTTATTATCTGTGATGCAAACATTGCTTATACCTGTTGCGCCTTTTCATTCCTCAATATAAAA
>WFNG01000217.1 GCA_015488735.1 Bacteroidales bacterium
CGTGTACCGTAATAAGACCAACTAATAACAGTGGAAAAAGCAAACATCAATAGTCCGAAAGTAATAATATGTTTTCCGATATTCGACAAGCCAATGGCAGCAAGACCTTCATTCATTCCGAGGATGGTCATCCCTACCCCTTTTATACCTGAATGCCAGGCATCTGTACTGATAAGCATAAGTGCTGTCATGGTACAAATAATGAGCGTATCAACCAAAGGTTCCAACGAAGCCACCATTCCTTCACGGGCAGAATATTCAGTTCGGGCAGCAGCATGCGCAATAGGGGCAGAACCCTGGCCGGCTTCGTTGGAAAACAGTCCACGGCGAATACCCCATATCATAGTCATCATAATTGTGGACCCCACAAAACCACCTGTGGCGGCTGTAGTGGTAAAAGCACCTTGGAAAATCATGGCGAAAGCATGCGGCAGAAAAGCAGCACGGTCTATAAGCACCAGCAGAGTTGCTGCCACATAAGTGACAGCCATAAAAGGTACCAATTTGGAAGTCACATCAGCAATACGCTGCAATCCACCAACAATAATGAGCAAAACCAACCCGGTAATGACCAGCCCGGAAGCCCAGGTAGAAAAGCCGTAAGTGGTTTTTAAGGCATCGGTCATGCCGTTAGCCTGTGCCATATTTCCAGTTCCCAGTGAGGCCAAAATAGTAGCAACCGCGAAAATGCCTGCAAGAACTTTGGCCGATTTGGGCATATTGTATATTTTCCCAATGGCATCGCGGATGTAATACATGGGACCACCTGAAACAGTGCCATCGGAATTAAAAATACGGTATTTATGCGATAAGGTACATTCCGCATATTTTAATATCATACCAAGGAAACCGGTAACCCACATCCAGAAAACAGCTCCCGGGCCTCCAAGGTAAATAGCCAGTGCCACACCCACGATATTTCCAGTACCTACTGTAGCCGAAAGAGCAGTTGTAAGTGCCTTGAAATGGCTCACATCTCCTTTGTCTTCTTTATTATCATATTTCCCGGCTACTACACGGATGGCATGCCAGAATTTGGTAACATTTAAAAAACGCAACCGGATAATAAAATATAATCCCGTAGGCACCAATAAAAGAAGAATGGCATAACCACCAATGTAATCGTTATACCATACAATAATTTTGTCGAAAACGTCTAAAAATCCATTCATATAATCCGGCTGAAAAGTAAAAAGTAAGCAAATATGGCAAAAATATGCGTACCAGCCAACCAGATAATTATTTATCGCCTGACAAACAAAGTTTGGCAGTATGAAAAAATGCTAATTTCTTGCGCCGAAAATTTTTGAGCCCACGCGCACAATGGTAGCCCCCTCCTCAATAGCTATCAGGTAATCGCCCGACATGCCCATACTAATCTCTTTAAAAGAGTCCGTATGCTTAAAATATTTGTCCTTTAATTGGTCGAAGATGGATTTCAGATGCCGGAATTCATCTCTTATTTGTTCTGTATCCGTGGTAAAAGTAGCCATTCCCATCACGCCACAAAGACGTATATTCTTTAGCTTTTGGTATGCGTCCGATTGCAGGATGTTTTCAGCTGATTCCATATTCAGCCCAAATTTTGATTCTTCCCGTGCCACATGAAATTCAAGCAGGAAATCAACTACCCTTCCATACTTAACGGCCTGTTTATTAATTTCTAACAGGATTTTCAAACTGTCGGCAGCATGAATCAGCGAAACAAAAGGAACGATATATTTCACCTTATTGGTTTGCAGATGTCCGATAAAATGCCACCGGATATCCTGTGGTAACTGAGGATATTTTGCAGCCATATCCTGCGCTTTGTTTTCCCCAAAATCACGTTGCCCCACATCATAGGCCGATTGGATCATTTCTACCGGTTTGGTTTTGGAAACGGCAACTAACTTTACCTGTGGGGGAATATCTTTCAGAACTTTTTCCAGATTAACTTGAACATCCATAACTTTTTATTTTTGGCAAAATTAAGGAATTCAGCCACAAATTGAACAGCATATACTTCCTGTTTTTCAACTTTGTGTTTGCCAATAATCCAGCACTCCGTTATTAAAGAACAGGTGGAAAGATGTACTTCCTTTTTCCTTTCATAGTTTTTATACTGCATTAATCATTATGATTTGTTGTACAAAAGCGTAAATTAATGATAATAAGTCCTAAAACCAATGATCGGCTAAGGGCCGTTCCAATTTTAGGTATTTCAACATAGCTCCATTCATATTTTATATTACTCACTGATAATTAGCCGTTTAACCTGCAATAACAAATAATAAAAGCTATAAATTATTTATTAACCAAGCAGTGACACTCTTCTAAAGCTGGAAAACAGAATAAATACTATTTTGACAATTAAGACTTTTTTCCATAAATTTGCTAAAAAAGTGTGGTGTTTTGATACAACAGTAAAAACTTTGGAGGACTAAATTATGATTGGAATGAATTTTGTGTCATTTATCATTGTATTAGGGTTTGCATTGTTTGTATCCCTGATTCTTCACTATGGAGTTAAATACTTTGTAAGAGCGAATGTGGGTTCTTTTTTCGGAGAGCTGGTATTTGCTTGGCTTGGAGCATGGTTGGGCTCGTCCGTATTGGGCTTTTGGTTTAGTTCATGGAACTATGACAAAGTATATTTTATCCCTGCTTTTTTGGGAGCAATTGCTCTTATGGTGTTGTATGTTGAAATCTCTAAAACCTTTCTGGGTACGCCTGAAAAAAAATAAAACTTCTATTAGTATAACACATTATTTTTCAGAACACAACACTTTTTTTATTTAATTTTTCGGGAAGTAATAAAACCAGGTATCTGGAAGTTTACCAAACTTTAAATAATTGTACTGCCACCTGCCCTCTCCGGTAATTGGAAACCTCTCAACCAGCCCATTCAATTGTCATCTGGATTAAGGCTATCATTTCCAACCGGATTACAATAACACAAAATTTAACGAAATTTTCCCTAAAGTTTTTTCTCAGATTACGGGTTGACTGCACCAGCCTTCCCTCTCCACTTTTTACTATTTTTGCAGCACATGGATTTTAGAAAATATATAGAAAAAGAACCGTTTACAGCGGTTGCCACTGTGGCGCAACAGACAGGAA
>WFNG01000218.1 GCA_015488735.1 Bacteroidales bacterium
CTTGCAGCCACGGCAAGGCCTATGCGTCCCAGTTCACCAGCAGGCAGCCCGTCTTTGGCCGTTATATGTTTAAAGTGGTTGCCTCCGTCGTAGGTTACATACAATCCGGAACCGGGGCCTCCCGATTTGAAAAACCAGGGCCAGCGGCGGTATTGCCACATGGCGACAAATATTTTATCGGGATTGGAGGGGTCCATTACCATGTCGGCTACACCCGTCAGGTCGTTTACGTAAAGAATTTTCTTCCATGTTTTTCCACCGTCTTCTGTACGGTACAATCCTCTGTGTGAACTGGCTCCCCATGGTGAACCAATGGCACCTACGTAAACAATATTACTGTTGTACGGGTTGACGATAATACGGTAAATATTCCGGGTTTTTTCCAGTCCCATAAGTTGCCAGGTGTCGCCGCCATCAAGGGACCGGTACAAACCGTATCCCGAATTGATGCTGTTTCGCGGATCTCCTTCACCTGTTCCCACCCAAATAATATCGGGATTGTGCTGGTCGATAGCAATGGAGCCGATGGACATGACTTTTTGTTTGTCGAATACAGGTTTCCAGGAAATTCCACGGTCAGTGGAACGCCAAACACCTCCCGATGCTGTCCCCACGAACATGATACGCGGGTCTTTTTGGTTAACATCAATAGCCGTTACGCGTCCGCTCATTCCGGCCGGACCTATATTCCGGAATTTCAATCCGTTGAGTTTGGATAAATCCAGTTGCTGAGCCGAAAGCGATATAGACAGTATCAGGCTGAACAACAGTGTAATACTAAAGGTAGTTTTTCTCATTTTAAAATGTATTTGGTTGATTAGAAAGCGAAATGATAAAGGTGGTTCCATTATTTTTTTCTGATTGAACTTCGATGGTGGCATCATGCGCATCAATAATTTTTTTAACGATATCCAGTCCCAGTCCGCTGCCTTTTTCGCCGGATGTTCCCAATGAAGATTCGTTGGGAACTCCGGAAAAGAGTGACTTTTGTATCTTTTCCGGCATTCCCACGCCGTTGTCAGAGACAATAAACTGCACTTGTTGGTTTTTCTGTTTTGCCTCCAATATAATATGGCCGTTTTCCGGTGTGAATTTTATGGCATTTCCTACCAGGTTGTTGAGTGCCTGCATGAAAAGAGATACATCTACTTCGATTTCAAAATCTTCGGTTACAAGGGATTGAAAACGAATATTTTTGGCTTTCACTTTTGCCTGTGCAGTTTGTGAGATATTGTCGGTTAGTTTTTTAACCGAAATTTTCTCCATATCCAGTTTGAAATTCCCCAGCTCCAGGTTGGCCCAATGGTAAAGCCGGTTGTTATATTCCAAAAGCCGGAGCAGTTCTTCTTTCATAGATTGCAACATCTCACGGTTGAAGTCGCTCATGGAGGAGAGAAGCTCTTCATCGGTTAGCAGCAGCTCGGCAATGCTCACTACAGAAGCCATGGGCGAACGCAAATCGTGCGAGACTATGGAAACAAATTTGTCTTTGTAATTGAGTAGCTGTTTTAACTCTTTTTCTGCTTTCTTCAGTTTTTCGTACAGGAGCTGGTGTTCGCGGGCTTTTTGGATTGTTTGCTGGCTTAATGGGTTATCATTTTGATCCAACAGGCGAATCATTAGGTAATGATTTCCGCTTTTATTGGTGGCAAAAGCTCTGAAATGTAATTCTGTAGTATTGCTGGGGTTTTCAATCCACATGTCAGATCCCATAAGGTTCTCCTTTTCTGTTTCCCAGAATAGCCTGGCTTCCGGAATAAAAACCTCGAGATAGGGAAATAATTCAACAATATCCACCTTGCTATTTACAGATGAAAGTTGAGGAAAATAATGCTCAAGCCATTTTGGAACGGCTCCAAGCAGAATGAATTTGCCTTTATTTGTTTTTAGGAAACTTGCCACGTCAAATAGTTGCAGGTTTCCGAAAGGATTGTCAAATGTAAAATGTACTGTCGCGGTTTTGTGTTTTAATGCACGTTTGTTGTTTTCACGGATGACATCTTCCACTTGGTTTACCTCTCGGGTTACATCAGAAAATAAAATCCATGTAGCCAGATTTTCCTCCGATAGAATTTGTATATCTACATACAGTTCTCCTATGTTAATGTGTGGTAAGTTAATTGTTTGCGGTTTCCTGGCAGGCAGAAAAGCGTTTAGAAAAGGAAAGAATGCAGTAACAGGTGTTTTCAGGGTAAGTGCTGATGGCGAGAAATGGTTGCTGTTCCCTATGACTTTTTCTATTTCTCCTGAGGCTTTGGCTTTAATGAGCAGCTCGTTGTGTGCATCAGACCTTTGATTAAACAAAAACTCTGCGATATTTGTGGGGTTGTTTTCAGACATAACACATCTTATTTTAACATTTGGCGGGTTAGACTGATGAAAGCCTCTTCTACGGCATCACCGGTTTTAGCACTGGTAAGAATTACTTCTGTTCCTCTTTTTTTGAGTTCCTCAATGTCTTCTGTTTTTATTTCCCAATTGTCTATCAGATCGACTTTGTTTATCAACAGGATGAAAGGAACATTTCCTATGGTTTTTTCCACCATTTCCCGGAGGGCCAGACCTGTTTCGATAGAATTTCGCCGGGTGCCATCCATAACGATAAAATATCCCGAAGACCCCATGATATAAGCAGGCTTTACTTTTTGGAACTCATCTTCGCCATGGATATCCCATAACATAAGGTTTACATCGTTGTCATCGATTTTAATTAGTTTCTGATCAATTTTTA
>WFNG01000219.1 GCA_015488735.1 Bacteroidales bacterium
CCGAATTTGGCTTTGGTACCGGCAATGCGAAAATCGCAGGCCATGGTCAGCTCCATACCGCCACCCAGGGCAAAACCATTGACGGCAGCTATAACAGGGATGGGTAATTTTTCGAGACTTCGAAAAGTATGCTGCCCGAGGCGCGAAAACGCTTCCCCTTCTTCCAGGTTTTTGTTGACCATTTCGGCAATGTCGGCTCCGGCTACAAAAGCTTTTCCATCTCCGGTAATTACCATAACCTTTACTTCGGGATCGTTTTTCACCGAAGCCACCAACTCATCCATTTCGTTGAAAAACTGCGTGTTGAGTGCATTCATGGCTTTGGGCCTGCTGATGGTAACCAGCAAAATGCCATCTTCGAGTTTTGTCTGTAATATTTTATTGTCCATGCGTAATAATTTTTAAAAACCCAAAGTTAAAAATTTTAGGCCTTTACGCAGGTAACTTTATGAATATTTAAGAAATATGGAATGAGGACAAATAAGCAAACCGGGAACAATTTGCTCCGTCACCGGATGAATTTGGAGGCTGTTTTTACGTTGTTCCGGCGGGGCTTTAAGCTCCGGAAAAAGCAAGCTTAACAAAGACAGGTATTCAAAAAGATAGTTTTTGAAGGTTCACGCTAAAAGCGCAAAGCATCCGCAAAGACCGCAAATCATTTTGTTATAATGATTTAAGTTTTGCGTTTTCTGCGTTAAAGTTTTGCGCACTTTGCGTGAAACCCACTTTTTGAACAGTCTCTTAAAAAACCTCTTTTATCTGAAAGGTTTGTCCGTTAAAGACAAAACTATCGCCGGCTTTTTTGCCGCGCATGGCCTGAAAAATGGGAACCTGAGGTGAAACGGCATAATAGGTCTCCCCGTCTAATTCCACTTTTCCCATGCCCACTGAAACAAAAATCTTTTGCTTGTTGGTGATGACAATGGCACCGAATTCCACCGTGTTGATTTCCTTGTCAACAGGAATCTTTTGCAAAGTTACCAGCAGGGTGTTGGCTTGTCTCAACTGCTGGGCAAACAGGTTGTTCTGGTTCATGAGCTTGGTGCGGTAAGGGTCGTAACGGTCTTTGGGAGCACCGTATTCATTGGAGAGCCTCAATGTTTCGTTCACTTCATGTTGCAGTTCCGCTGCCGTCTCCTGCTGGCGGGCAATACATACCTCCAGTAAACTCTTTTTCAAATCCATCTTGGTCATGTGGGGAAATTTTAAAAAGCGAATATACGGAAAAAAGGATATAAGCACCAAAATCACATGATTGTCATCGCATGAAATAAATATTTCCTACATTAGCTTCAGAATTAAAACGACATTTAAGCTTATTTAATTTAACCTAAATGTATTTGAAACCTTTTTTTATTCTTTTTTTCGTATTGTTCTCCTCTCTTGTTTCAGGCCAAAGCAGGCAGACAATGATGGCTGGGTTTATTTCAGATAATGATAAATACAGCTCGCCCATGCAGGATGAATATTACACCAATGGCCTTACATTACAATTTCGGTTTTTGGCAAAGAAAATTCGTAGAAACAGGATTAAAAAGATTTACACCATCGGTATTGGCCAATATATTTACACGCCATACAGAAGCTATGTACCCAAAATGTCTGATCAGGATCGACCTTTTGCAGGTTATTTGTTTCTCAATTTCTCGGTAAATAACTTTTATAAAAACGAAAGTTCCCTTAATATAACTTATCAGTTAGGGCTCTTGGGACCTGATTCTCAAGCTGAGTCTATACAAAAATGGCTCCACAAAACTTTCAATTTATCTGCCATTGCCGGATGGAAATATCAAATCCAAAATCAAATCGGTATCAATATTCAGGCCGTTTACCTTAGGAATGTTGCATATTCAGGTAACAGAAAACTGGATTTTAATGCCTTTGCAAAAATAAATGCAGGAACTGTTTTTGATAAGGTCAGCCTTGGTTTTGTGAGCAGAATAGGTTTTAAGCCATTGAATCCCGTTTATCATTCAATTTTTTTTAATAGCAATATAAGCACCAATGGTAAGAAATTTCAGGAAAAAGAATTTTATTTTTTTGTAAAATTTCAACTGATATATGTAGCTTATAATGCCACCATTCAGGGAAGTTTATTTAATGATAACAGCCCCTTGACTTTTCATCCAACACCTCTGAGGGCCAGTGTACAAGTCGGTTTTGAGTGGGCAATCAAACATTTTAACTTTGGATATGCAGTTTCGTTTTTAAGCAAAACAGTTAATAATAACCGTGTTAAATCTCATAATTTCGGTAGTATTAGCATGGCCTGCCGATTCTGAACAAGAATATATTTATTATCCATTGGCTTCATGAAATTAATAAGGCTGTCTGCCAATGCTTATTATTCTTTTAAACAATGTTATCAAAAAGTTGTTGGTTATAACACCTACAATAAAACATAAAAACTGCAGGTTATATCCTTCAAAAACGGATTTTAATTTTATGTATTCCTTCGTGATATTCGTACCGGATATGCATGTTATAATGCTCTACAATCTTTTTTACGATTGCCAGGCCAATACCCATAAATCCTTTATCAGAAGCACGCGAAAACTGCTCGAAAAGCTCGCCGGTAGGCACTTGTGGATCGTCTCCTGAATTTTCTATAACCAGTTCATTTTGTGATAGCACGACACGGATAAAACCATTTTCGATGTTGTGACGGACTGCATTTTTAATCAGATTACTGATAAGAATGTCTGCCAGGTCTTTATCCATCACCACCCTGGGTTCGCCGTCAAAATGGGTCTCAAGTCCGATATTCCGGGACGACATGAGTGATTCGAAATTTTCAGTATGAGCAAGTATCAATGTCTTTACATCGATGGCCGTTTTATTAATAAACTGATTCTTATCAATACGTGCAATCAAACCAAGACTCCGTATAATACCAGAAAGCCGATTGGTAGCCGAATAGATAGAGCCGGCCAGCATATATTGTTTTTTGTTGAGTGATTCCTGAAAAAGCAGCTCAGTTTTATTTTTTATCACAGAGAGAGGTGTCTGTACTTCATGGGAAAGATTGCCGGTAAATTCTTTCACTGCTTCATAATCTTGAATAATTTTATCGGTCATTCGCGTAAGCTCCTCATTTAGTTGGTTGAACTCAATAATCTCAGAAGGATGAAAAGACTCTTTGCGAGGGTTATCGAGTCTGAATTCCTGCATGATATGTAAAGTATCAAAAAAGTCGGCCCACACTTTCCCAAAAATATGCCGGTTAAGAACATAAGCGAGTATGAGAAACAAAATCAACATGAAAGTGATAATCAGTGCAATCTTTTCAATAAGATAGTTGGAGGTAATCAATGATTTATAAATACGAATACGGTAAAAGTTTTTACCACTTTTAACCGTTGTACTTAGCTGCCGATAAGGCATATATGCTTTGATGTTCCGGTTGTAAAGAATAGTATCCCGTAACCGGAAAGTGGTGGGCGAAGGTTTACTTACCCTTTCAATATCAATGGGTTCCGTGGCAATAAAAGCAACATTTTCCAGAGAGTCAAGCTGTTGGATATTGTCAAAAAGATAATGAATACGACTATACAAATCGGCATCTACCTCGTGTTCTACCAGGTTTTGCATAATTTTGTACAGGCCGATACCACCCACAAAAAAAACCAGCAGCGATGCTGTAACAAAATAAAGTGTGGTTTTGGTGAGCAGTTTCATTATTTCAAATTGCAATCTCTAATTTCAAAAACTGACATTTTATTACAGGTTATTCTATTTTCAGGTATTTTGAACATTGCGTATCATTTAATGCTATTTACTTTTTAAACTATGAATTTTTTAACCATAGTAATTTAATCTTTTTCAAATTTATAGCCAACGCCATAGATGGTTTTTATGTAATCTGTTGCTCCTTTTTCCCGAAGCTTTTTTCGCAGATTCTTAATTTGTGCATAGACAAAGTCGAAGGAGTAGGAAAAATCAGAATCGTCACCCCAAAGCTGCCCGGCCAGACTCTCTTTGGCAATGACACGCCCTGCATTAGAAACAAAAAACAACAACAGTTCAAACTCTTTTTTTGTTAGTTCTACAGGTTGTCCTTTTATGGTTACCTGAAAACTGTCAGGAAAAACCTGAAGATCTCCCAGTATAATGGAGTTACTGCCCTGAAATTGCATTCGGCGAATGAGCGATTTAATGCGGGCATTCAGTTCGGCCAGGTTAAAAGGTTTTACCAGGTAATCATCGGCGCCAAATTCCAGTGCTTTCACACGGTCGTTGATGGCATCGCGGGCAGTAATAACAATAATACCACTGGACTTTTTCAGCCGCCGGGCCTGTTTTATCAAATCCAGGCCGCTGCCATCGGGCAGGTTAATATCGATGAGCAGGCAATCGTAATCAAAAGATTGTATCTTATCCGAAGCACTGCCGAAATCGAAAGTCTGTTCACAAAGATAGCCCTCCGGCGCCAGATACGCCAGAATAGATTCCTGAATTTCGCGGTCGTCTTCAACAATAAGCAGTTTCATAACTTGCAAAGTTAGGATTTTATAGGACTTAAAAGAGGTGAGATATTTGTATTTCAAATAAGGCTCACGGTAAACGTTTTCTTATTCCCTGCTTTGTTCTGAACCAAAGGAAACAGTATAATGGAAATGGTAGCGCATGATGGAAACGGGAATAAAATCCAGAAGAGGTTTAACAATGAACATATTACAAATATGGCTTATTTTACCGACCTGGAATTTAGCTGGGGAAAAAGGAAAATTGAGAACACGCTCGCCCTCAAGGCCACCGGCATGTACATCTATCCCGAATTTATCGGGCTGGTTTACAAAATCGGGTTCTGGTTTTAAGGATAAACCTCTCTTGTGAATGCCGGCATATAACCAAAACAGCTTTGTAATCAGACTTTGATTTTTCTGCTTATCCGGGTTTCGATTGCACCAGTACCCTATCGAATCCGATAAATTCACGTGAATTTTTAAGACATGTTCGAAAAATTCGCGTTTTTAGACATTTTCAACCATCAATACTCCCCCCAGCTTTTCACCGGTAAATCTTCTAACCGGTAACGGCTGATGGCATACACAAAAGCACTGGCCAGCCGGGCGTTGGTAATCAACGGAATGTTAAAATCTACGGCAGCACGACGGATGGTGTAATCGTTGCTCAATTCCTTTGAAGTTAGGTTTTTGGGGATGTTAATGACCAAATCAACCATTTTGTTTTTGATGAGATCGAAAGCATTGGGCTGTTCCTTTTCGTCAGGCCAGTGAACCCGGGTGGTGGTAATGCCGTTTTTGGCATAAAAATCATGAGTCCCTTTGGTGGCGTAGAGTTGGTATCCTTTTTCGAGCAACATGCGGGCGCTGTTCAACAGTTCGGTTTTGGAACGTGACGGACCGGAGGAAATCAGAATACCCTTTTCGGGGATGTGAAAACCTACCGATAACAGCGCTTTCAAAATGGCTTCGTAATAGTCATCACCGATACATCCCACCTCGCCGGTGGAAACCATGTCCACGCCCAGCACCGGATCGGCTTTGCTCAGTCGCGAGAAGGAAAACTGCGGTGCTTTTACCCCGATGTGGTCAATGTCGAACAAGGATTTTCCCGGTTTTTCCACCTTTTCGCCGAGCATGATCCGTACGGCATAATCAATAAAATTGGTTTTCAACACTTTGGAAACAAACGGAAAGCTGCGTGAAGCCCGCAGGTTACACTCAATCACCTTGATGTCATTGTCTTTGGCCAGAAACTGGATGTTGAACGGCCCGCTGATGTGTAGCTCTTCGGCTATGTGGCGACTGATGCGTTTGATGCGGCGGACGGTTTCCACGTACACTTTTTGCGGCGGGAACATCATGGTGGCATCGCCCGAATGCACACCGGCAAATTCCACGTGCTCCGAAATGGCATACACAATAATGTTTCCGTCATCGGCTACAGCATCCATCTCTATCTCTTTGGCTTCGGTGAGGAATTTGGAAACCACCACCGGATATTGTTTGGAAACTTCGGTAGCCAGTTGCAGGAAATGTTCCAGTTCTTTTTTGTTGGAAACCACGTTCATGGCGGCGCCGGAAAGCACATACGATGGCCGTATCAGCACCGGAAAACCAACCTCTTTGGTAAATTCAAAAATGGCATCTAAGCTGGTTAGTTCACGCCAGGCCGGCTGGTCCACCCCTATCTTGTCCAGCATTTCCGAGAATTTGTACCGGTTCTCGGCACGATCGATGTTTTCGGGCGAAGTGCCCAGCACGGGAACCTTTTGTTTGTGCAGCCGTATGGCCAGGTTATTGGGAATTTGTCCGCCGGTGGAAACAATGATCCCGTGCGGATTTTCCAGCGCTGCAATGTCCAGCACGCGTTCAAAAGTCAGCTCTTCGAGGTAAAGTCGGTCGCAACGGTCGTAGTCGGTACTTACCGTTTCGGGATTGTAATTGATCATCACGCCGCGGTAGCCTTTGCGACGGACAGTATCCAGCGCATTCACCGACGACCAGTCGAATTCCACGCTGCTGCCAATGCGATAGGCACCCGACCCCAGCACCATCACCGAACGGCCATCGTTTTCATAGTCGATATCATTTTCACTGCCGTGATAAGTCAGATAAAGGTAATTGGTTTTTGCAGGATATTCGGCCGCCAGTGTGTCGATTTGTTTTACCACCGGGACAATGCCTTTCTTTTCCCGGTAACGGCGCACTTCAAGAATTTCGCGGTCGGTTTCGCCTATCTTTTTGTCGTGGTGTACCAGGCGGGCAACCTGAAAATCGGAGAACCCGGCTTGTTTGACTTCGCGCAACAGTTCCGGCGGTATATCTTCCGTGTGATGGTATTCTAACAATTCCCGTTCCAGGTCGGCAATGTTTTTCAGTTTTTCGAGAAACCAGTTGTCAATTTGCGTCAGGCGATGGATTTTTTCCACCGTCCAGCCGCTTTTCAGGGCTTCGGCAAGGTAAAACACCCGCATGTCGGTGGGTTTTTGCAGGGCTTCTTCAAGGTTTTTCGGTTTTATCTTTTTGTTGGCGGCAAAGCCGTGCATCCCAACGCCGGTCATGCGCAATCCTTTTTGGAGGGCCTCCTCAAAACTGCGCCCGATGGCCATCACTTCGCCCACGCTTTTCATGCCGGAGCCGATTTCATGCGAAACACCGAGGAATTTGTTCAAATCCCAGCGCGGGATTTTCACCACGAGGTAATCCAGTGCCGGTTCAAAAAAGGCCGGAGTCGTTTTGGTAACGCTGTTTTTCAACTCGTGCAGACCGTAACCCAGTCCCAGTTTGGCTGCCACAAATGCCAGCGGATAGCCGGTGGCTTTGGAAGCCAGGGCGCTGGAACGCGATAGCCGGGCGTTGACCTCAATAACACGGTAATCTTCCGAAACAGGGTCCAGGGCAAACTGCACGTTGCATTCGCCCACAATGCCCACCGCCCTGGCAATGCGCATGGAGAGCTTGCGCAAAAGGTGGTACTCGCGGTTGGTGAGGGTTTGCGAAGGCGCCACCACAATACTTTCGCCGGTGTGGATGCCCAGCGGATCGAAATTTTCCATGTTGCACACCGTAATGGCGTTGTCGTACCGGTCGCGTACCACTTCGTATTCCACCTCTTTCCAGCCTTTCAGCGACTCCTCCACCAGTATTTGATTGGTATAGGAAAAGGCTTTGGCAGCAAGATTTTTCAATTCGGTTTTGTCGGAGCAAAAACCGCTGCCCTGTCCGCCGAGGGTGTATGCAGCCCTTACGATAATGGGGTATCCGATTTGGCGGGCAGCCTCCAGCGCTTCGTCTACATGGGTAACAGCCACCGAACGTGGCGTTTTAATGTTTAGTTTCTGCAACATCTGCGAAAAAGCTTCCCGGTCTTCGGTTTGCATGATGGCGGCAACCGGCGTACCCAAAACAGCCACGCCGTGTTTTTTTAACACGCCTTTTCTGTGCAATGCCACGCCACAGTTCAGGGCGGTCTGCCCGCCAAAAGCCAGTAGAATACCCTGTGGTTTTTCTTTTTCAATGACTTTTTCCACAAACCACGGTGTAACAGGCAAAAAGTACATCTCATCGGCCATACCGTTGGAAGTCTGTACCGTGGCAATGTTAGGGTTAATCAAAACCGTTTTAATACCTTCTTCTTTCAGCGCCATCAAGGCCTGGCTGCCGCTGTAATCAAATTCGCCGGCTTCGCCGATTTTGAGGGCGCCGGAACCGAGGATTAGTATCTTTTTGATTTTTTTCTTGGTTGACGGGTGGCTCATGGTGTGGTTATTGTTTTTCTTGATATTTTATTTATTATTTAGCTGGCCGGGATTTGTAATCCCGACCTTGTTGATTTCAGGCGATTTTAAATCCTCATTTCTTCAACATTCGGGTTACAAACCCGAATGAGCTCATCCGAACGAAAAGTTCGATCCGGGCGGGTAAACCCGAATGAGCGGTTGAGAAATAGTTTTTCATTCATTTTTATCGTTGCTTTTTCCATTTTTCGATTTCTTCAATAAAAGATCCAAACAAAAAGGCGGTATCTGTGGGGCCACTGGAGGCTTCCGGATGAAACTGAGTGGTAAAAACGGGCTTTGTTTTGTGCCGGATGCCTTCGTTGCTGTTGTCGTTGAGGTTTTTGAAGTAGATTTCCCAGTCGCTGCCCAATGTGCTGTCATCCACGGCAAAACCATGGTTTTGGGAAGTCAGGTAAGCTTTGTTGGTACCGGTTTCCATCACCGGCTGGTTGTGGCTGCGGTGGCCGAATTTGAGTTTGTAGGTTTGTGCCCCTGAAGCCAGCGAAATAAGCTGATGTCCCAGGCAAATCCCGAAAACGGGTTTCTCCTCACCAAGGGAAGTTTTCAGGTGTTCGATAGTGGGAACGCAGGTTTGCGGGTCACCCGGTCCGTTGGAAATAAAAAGGCCGTCGTATTCTTCGTTGCTGTAGTCGTAGTCCCACGGCACGCGAATTACCTGCGTATCGTAACGCAGCAGGTAACGGATGATGTTGTTTTTCACCCCGCAGTCGATGAGCAGGATTTTGTGCCTTCCGTGGCCGTAAACCTTTTTTTCACGGATACTCACCTGTGCCACCAGGTTTTCCCGGTTAGGATCGCGAAAATCAATGTCTTCGTTATCAAAAATGATTTTGGCCGGCATGGAACCTTTTTCGCGGATGTGTTTGGTCAAACGGCGTGTGTCTATCCCGAAAAGGGCAGGTACCTTTTCCTCTTTCAGCCAGTCGCCCAGGCTTTGGGTGGCATTCCAGTGGCTGTGTTTTTCGGAATAATCGGAAATAATGAGTGCGGCAATGTGCACCTGCTCCGACTCAAAATGCATCAGCATGTCGTTTTCAATTACTTTTCCCGGCACGCCGTAATTGCCGATGGATGGGTAGGTAAGTACCAGGATTTGCCCTTTGTAAGAAGGGTCGGTCAGGCTTTCGGGATAGCCCGTCATGGCGGTGTTGAAAACGATCTCGCCGGCTACGGGCCCTTCGTAGCCGAAAGAGTATCCCGTAAGGATAAGGCCATCTTCCAGCATCAGACTGGCGGTGCGGTAACGGTTGCTTTTCATGTGTTCAAAAATTATATGTCGAAAAGCGGCGGGAGAGATTGCCGGACGCTTTTTCTTTTATTTACGTTCCGGGGTTCAAATATACACGCTTTCGCCAACCAGGGAAAAGATTTTTGTTTTTCTTTTTCCTGATTATTTCCATTGTGATTTTACTTGCTAATTATCAAGTGGTTACATACCAATAAAAACCGATAGATTTCTTGTCTTTTTTTTGTTCCGAAACCGTTTGAAATGCGAGGTGTGAAATTGAAATTCCCGGGTTTGACCTTTCAAGTCAATCCAGTCTTGAAAGGTCGAAGTTTCCTGAAAAGATGCCTTACAAACTGAGTGGTACTTTTCCGGTTTTTCGGGAGCAGGGATACTACCATACATTTCTTAAGCAGCGGATTAAAATCCACTCTTATTTTATGATGCGTTTGCCCTGCTCTCAAAGGTCATGTCTTTCTTTCTGACAACAAAATATTTATCCTATCCAGTGCCTCTTTCACGCTGCCTGTCTTTTCGAAAACCAGTGTCAGTTTCTCCTTGCGTTCTTTGATTTCGCAGCAATTGGGATGGGATTTGATGGTTTCGATGATGTTGCCGAACAGCTCCGACTGGAAAAAGTCAGTTTCTTCGCTGCCGGTGAAAACGCCCGTCATTTTACCAAATTTGAGAATCAGCTTTTCAAAACCCAACCGTTGCGCCTGCCAACGTAAACGCAACGCATCCAGCAAATCCTGTGTGGCCGGAGGCAACGGACCGAACCGGTCTTTCAGCTTTTGTTTGAAACCTTCCAATTCGTCTTCCGTTTTCAGGCTGTCTAACTCTTTGTAAAGCGAAAGCCTTTCGGAGGCACTGGCCACATACTCGGCCGGGATAAAAATCTCCAGGTCGGTTTCCAGCTGGCACTCTTTCACAAAATCGCGTTGTTTGTTTTCTTCGGCAAACAGATCCTGAAATTCCGTTTCTTTCAATTCCAACAGGGCTTCATCCAGGATTTTCTGATACATCTCGATACCTATTTCAGAAATAAACCCGCTCTGCTCGGCACCGAGGATGTTGCCGGCTCCACGGATATCCAAATCACGCATGGCAATGTTAAAACCACTGCCGAGGTCGGCATAATCGGTAATGGCCTTCAGCCGTTTACGGGCATCTTTGGGAAGAGATGCCAACGGAGGTGTGAGCAGATAACAAAACGCCTTTTTGTTGGAACGTCCCACGCGTCCCCGCAGCTGGTGCAAATCGCTAAGGCCATAATTCTGCGCATCGTTGATGATGATGGTGTTGGCATTAGGAATATCCAGCCCCGACTCGATGATGGTGGTGGCCAGCAGCACGTCATAAAGTCCTTCCACGAAATCGAGCATGATTTTTTCCAGCTTACGGCCTTCCATTTGGCCGTGAGCCACGGCAATCCGGGCATCCGGAACAAACTTTTTCAGCATATCGTGCACGTGAGTAATATTCTTCACCCGGTTATGAAGGAAGAAAACCTGTCCGCCCCGTGACAGTTCATACCGAATGGCCTCGCTGATGGTTCCCGGATTAAACGACCGTAGCTCGGTTTGCACGGGATAACGGTTGGGCGGTGCCGTGTTGATGATAGAAAGGTCGCGGGCGCCCATGAGCGAGAACTGCAACGTCCGTGGAATGGGCGTGGCCGTCAGCGTAAGCGTGTCCACGTGTACTTTCATCTGCCGGATTTTTTCCTTGGCCGACACACCGAATTTCTGTTCTTCATCGATAATAAAAAGTCCGAGATTTTTAAACGCCACATCTTTGCTCAGGAGGCGATGGGTGCCGATGAGGATGTCAATTTTGCCATCTTTCAACCGTTGCAGCGTTTCTTTCTGCTGTTTGGTGCTTTTAAACCGGTTGATATAATCGATGGTCACCGGGAAATTTTTCAGCCTTTCCGAAAAGGTTTTAAAATGCTGCAAGGCCAGGATGGTGGTTGGCACCAGCACGGCCACCTGTTTGCTGTCGGCAGCAGCTTTGAAAGCGGCACGAATGGCGATTTCTGTCTTGCCAAAACCCACATCGCCACAAATAAGCCTGTCCATGGGATGTTCCTGTTCCATGTCCTTTTTTACAACCTGAGTAGCTTTCAGCTGATCGGGAGTATCCTCATAGATAAAGCTGGCTTCCAGCTCGTTCTGCATATAACTGTCCGGATCGAAAGCATAACCTTTTACAGCTTTACGTTGGGCATACAACTTAATCAAATCGCGGGCAATGTCCTTTACTTTGGATTTGGTTTTGTTTTTCAACCGGTTCCAGGCTCCCGATCCCAGCCGGTTAAGTTGCGGCGGTGTACCCTCTTTCCCCACGTATTTGGTAATGCGGTGCAACGAATGGATATTGACGTAAAGAAGGTCGCCGTTTTTGTATAGCAGGCGCACAGCTTCCTGCTTTTTACCGTTATTTTCGATGACTTGCAAGCCGTCAAATTGCCCTACGCCATGATCGATGTGTGTAACATAATCTCCCTTGCTCAGGTTATAGAGCTCCTTGATGGAGATAGCCTCCTTTCGGCCGAAACCTTCGCGCAGGTGGAATTTGTGGTAACGTTCAAAAAGCTGATGGTCAGTATAGCACAGGATTTTCAGGTCGTGGTCAATAAACCCGGCCGTGAGACTGAGTGCTACCGGTGAGAATTGTACGGGGACTTTCAACGGGCTCATGTCTTCAAAAATGGCATGCAGCCGTTCGGTTTGTTTCGGATTACCGGAAAAAATAAACGGCTGAAAACCTTCCTCGGTTTTCTGACGCAGGTTTTCGCTGAGCAGGTCAAACTTTTTGTTGAAAGCCGGCTGTGGAGATTGATGAAAAAGGAGTGTCTTCACCTTTTCAAAAAAAGAAGAAGGAGCAAACTCAAGCGTGTGCAGACCGGCTATTTTTTCCATAAAATACTGACCATCAATAAAAAGTTCTTCCGGTGGCAATCTATGGCTGCTATCCGTTTCGCTAAAAATACTAAGGGCTCTTTCGTACTCGCTTACCAGATGATTATGAATAAGTTCCACATCGGTGAGCCACCAGGCAGTTCCGGCCGGTACATAATCCAAAAAGCTGATGCGTTCTTCCATTATCTGCCTGTCCTGCACGTTGGGAAGCAGCGTGATACGGTTGAGGTTTTGCAACGAAAGCTGGCTGGATGGGTCAAAAGTCCGGATGGATTCCACCTTGTCACCAAAAAATTCAATACGGTACGGATGGTCGTTGGAATAGGAAAAAACATCCACAATACCGCCGCGTATGGCAAATTGTCCCGGTTCGGCCACAAAATCCGTCATCTCAAAATCATATTCTATCAACAGGTCGGTGAGAAAATCCAGAGAGACGTCCTCGCCCTGCCGCAATTTCATCATGTTTTTGTTGAGCCAGGTTTTGGTGATGACTTTTTCGGACAGTGCTTCAGGATAGGTTACCACGATGGTTTTCCGTTCATCGTTCATGAAGCGTTTCAGCACTTCGGTGCGCGAAAGTTCGTAAGCTTTGTCCAGTTTCTCAGGCTCATACGGCCTTTTATAGGAGGTGGGATAAAACAGAATCCGTTTTTTATTGTAGTCCGGCAGGTTGTCATTCAGCAAAGCTTCCAAATCATTATAAAAATAAGCGGCTTCCTCTTTTTCGGGCAAAACCACTATGTGCTGCTGCTTTCCGGCTTTATCAAAAAGTGCGGCGAGAGTGATGGCTGTGGCCGATCCCATGAGGCCTTTCAGGTGTAAGTGTTTCTCGTCAAGGCCCAGTGCTTCCTCCAAAATTTTTATTTGGGGATGGTTTTGAAAAAGATGCAAAAAAGCTGTCGCGTTCACCCTTCGTCAATTTAGCGGGCAAAGATATTGATTTTTGGCATGGCTGACTACTATTTTAACCTTTTCCAAACTACACGTTACACCTACTTTATCTCACGATTTCAGAATTCCTACAGATTCGGAAACTAATTTTGCCTGTGCAAAAAGAAAAAAATGATAGGACTCGCAGGAATTAGTTATAAATCAGCCGATTTGGAAATACGTGAACGGTTTGCTTTCTCCAAAGAAGAGATCGCCACTTTTAACAGTGAGCTGTTAAGCAACGATAAAATCAGCGGAATGATAGTCCTTTCTACCTGCAACCGGACAGAAATTTATTATCATACGGCCCAAAAAAGTAACAAAGAGGCGTTGCAACTCATCATGGATGGTCTGACGCTGCACAAAAACTATTATAAAGAACTAAAACCCTATTTCTATTTCAAAGATGGAAAACAGATGATTGAACATCTGTTCAAAGTTGTTTCCGGAATTGACTCACTCATTGTGGGTGAAGACCAGATTATTGGTCAGGTGAAAGATGCGTTTCATTATGCCGAAACCATTCAAAGTACGGATAAAATTTTGAACCGTTTGTTTTCCAAAGCACTGGAAACCGGAAAAAAAGTGCGCACTCAAACGGAAATCAGCCGTGGCTCGGCTTCGGCCAGTTCGGCAGCTGTCAACCTGTGTCATCAGCGTTTTTCTGATCTGAACAATCAGAACGTGCTTTTGGTTGGTGCCGGACAAACGGGGCAACTCGTTTTGAACAGTCTTCGCAAATCCAGGTTCAACTCCCTGCATATCGCCAACCGCACTTTCGCAAAAGCCGAAGAACTTTCGCAGCTTCATGGTGGCAAAAGCATCCGGCTCGAAGAGATAAACCGGCATCTTCCCGAAAGCGATATCATCTTTATTGCCACTGATTCGCCGGAGCCTCTTCTGAAACTAAATGCTGTAAAATATGCGCTGCAACACAGAACAAGACAGCAGAAACAACTTTTCTTCGACCTTTCCGTTCCCCGGAATATTGAAATGGAAATAGCCGGCCTCGAAGGTGTTGATTTGTTTACCATCGACGATCTGACAAAAATTGTGAAAAGCACCAACCAAAAGCGGTTGAAAGAGATTTCGGCTGCCATGGAGATTATCCATCGCGCAGAAGACCGTTTTATGACATGGAAACACGAACAGGAACTGGTTCCCACCATCTTGAAAATAAAAGAGAATTTTCAGCAACTTAACAAATCGGAAATGGAAGAGTTTATGAAAATCCGTTCCATAAAGAAAGATGAACTGCTCTCCGAATATTCTCATCATATCACTGAAAAATTTGCACGGGTATTTATCAAAAATCTGAAAACGCTGGCTAAGGAAACCGACAAAAAAGATTTTATTGCCATGGCCGAAGAATTTTTCGAAATGTAAGCCACATGAGCAAAACCATAAAAATAGGAACCCGCGGCAGCAAGCTGGCATTGTACCAGGCTAACCTCACAAAACAAATCCTGGAAAGCCATTTCCCCGAACACACTTTCGTCCCGGAGATTATCCATACCAAAGGTGACAAAATATTGGATGTAGCGCTTTCCAAGATCGGAGATAAAGGCCTGTTTACCAAAGAAATTGAAGTTGCCTTGTCGCATGGCCGTATTGATATGGCCGTACACAGTATGAAAGATTTGCCCACCCTTTTCCCGGAAGGATTGAAACTCGGTGCCGTACTTGAAAGGGGTGAACCCCGTGAAGCACTGGTGAATACGGGAGGCCGGAAATTGTCGGAATTAACGGAGGAAGATATTATTGCCACTTCGAGCGTGCGCCGCAGGGCACAACTGTTGAAAATAAATCCCGGTTTTAACATCGTGGATATCCGCGGCAATGTGGACACACGTGTCAAAAAATGGAAATCGGGTTATTGTGACGCCATGATTATGGCAGCCACCGGTTTGCAACGGCTGGGACTAGAAGAAAACATCTCTGAATTGCTCAATCC
>WFNG01000220.1 GCA_015488735.1 Bacteroidales bacterium
ATCCACGAAGGGAAAAAAGCGCCCAAAGTGTGCCCGGCATGTCTGCATCCGCAATCATATTTTGAAATACAGGAAAAGAATTATTAAGCTTTATTTGCTTCACAAAATACCGGTCTTGTTATCTCAGGGCCGGTATTTTTTTAATGCACCAACATTTATTGTTCTCCCAGCCACTTTTTAAAATCAGCCATCTTTAGCTTGCTGATGATAATTTCCCGGTCGGCCTCAGGCCTCACACGCACCCGCAACTGGCTGTTGCCATATTTTTCCACCTTGTCGACAGATTTTATGGAAACGATAAACTGCCGGTTGGCACGGAAAAATTTATGTGGGTCTAGCTGCTCCATAAATTCCTCCAGCGACAAATTGCTGGTAAATTTATCCCCCTTGTGATTCACAAGATAGGTTAGTTTGTACTCGATGTAGGCATAAGCCACATCTTCGGTAAGGAGCGGAACCAGTTTATTCCCCTGGTTAGCCAAAATTCTGTTTTGAGCAACCTTGGGTTTTACAGCAGACACCGGTTTTACAGAGTCGGCAGGACTTTCAGGCAGTGGCATTTTTTCTTCCTGCAAAAACTTGTTTCTATGCTGCGTTTGAATATATAAAAAGCGAATAAAGACAAAAATTACCAACGCCATCAGCAGACCTGAAATGATAAACACAAACAAAAGCTTCTCCCGGAAATCTCTCAGTTGGTTTTTTATATAAACCAGGTTAGCGTGTACCGCAAGCATGAGATCAGAACCTTCCACCGGTGCCACATAAATAATTTCTGTAAATTTCTTTTTCAAAAAAGAGCGCACCCCACCGCCGGGTTTTCCTTTTTGCAAAACAGATTCAAAATTTTCCTTGAACTGTTCATTGTTCATCAGGCTAACCACAGAGTTGGTGCTGTCAATAACCTGTCCGATTTTGGCCGGATCGGGATGACACAACTGCACGCCTTTGTGGTTAAACATACACTCGAAACCTTTTTCAGTGGGAGTATACTGGATACTTTTCTGAAATTCTGTAATGACCTGTTGTTGCGTATATCCATCTTTCAGCTTTTGTGCCAGCAGCCGCGCCATGTGTAACGCTTCCTGTTTATTGGCTTCAATACGACTTTCTATCAGCTCCTTTTCGGTCATGTCGTAAACATAATTGAAACTAAAATAACCAATCAGGAAAGTAGTTCCTAACGCAAAAGTAAGACTGATAAAAAAGGAAAGATATGCATTTTTATTCATGTTAAAAATATTTCACGAAACTGTTTTTGCTTCGCTTATAGCAGAAACCGTTGACTGGTTAAAGGTATAAAAAATTCCGACACTGCAATAAAGACTTTTCAGACCTAAGAAGCGTCATTTCAGGTCTCTTTTTTGACCTTTCGGAAATATGGAAAAGCTGTTTAACATTAAATTACGGCATTTGAGGTATCCCTTGGGTCTGTTAAGATAATTTGCTTTTGCCATGGTTTTTTTCTGTTGTTCATTTGCAGCAGAAAGTTTAGCTAAAAAATTATTCACTAATTAAAAGTTTTTAAAAATGAAAAAAATCTTATTATTTTCTTTGCTGCTGGCAGGAAGTTTGGTCTTCTTCTCTGCATGTAAAAAAACCAATCCGGCCCCGGCAGCCAAACCAGGTGTTTATGTTGAAACCAATTCTACGCTGGGTAAAATCCTGACAGATGAAAAAGGGATGACCCTTTACTTCTTTTCCAAAGATGCAGACGGACAGTCGGCCTGTGTGGATGGATGCGTAGCCCTCTGGCCCATTTATTATAATGCTGCGCCCTATCTGGGTACGGGCTTAAAAGCTTCCGATTTTGGAACAATTACCCGTGCCGACGGAAAAAAACAAACCACCTATAAAGGATGGCCTTTATACTATTTTTCCAACGATCACGCAAAAGGCGATGTAAATGGAGAAGGAGTAAAAAACGTATGGTTTGTTGCCAAACCTGATTATTCTGTCATGCTGGCTGTTAGCCAACTGGTTGGGCTTGATGGTGTAAAATACCTTTCCGATTATACTCCCGGAACCGGTTTGACTCCTTATTTAACCGATGCATACGGTAGAACACTTTACCGTTTTATTAAGGATAGCGCGAATGTAAATAATTTCACTGCCCCTGATTTCAGCAACAACGGCGTATGGCCTATTTACGAAGTTGCGCCGGCAAATGCCCCTACCGGATTTAAAGCTTCCGACTTTGGTCAAATCAATGTCTTTGGCAAAAAACAGATGACATACAAAGGATGGCCGCTTTACTATTTTGGCAAAGATGCTGTAAGAGGTGAAACCAAAGGTGTCAGTGTTCCCAAGCCTGGTGGTATATGGCCTGTGGTTAATTTATCTACATCCCCTGCCCCCACTATTTCAGGAAATGGCAACAGTGGCTATGGCTACTAACCTACTATAGCATCTAAGAAAGGACTACTCTTTTCTTTATCCGGCTTATCCAGTAAAATCCTTATAGTTTTTTCGATAAGCCGGATTTTTTAAGCATCAATAAAAAACAAAACAAATGAACAATAAACGATTAATCCTTTTTATCAGTCTGTTTTTAACCTTCATTAATCTCAGCGCACAGACCGATACTATATATTTATACGGCCCGGGCGGTCCTTATCCGGCCATGAATGAAGCCGCTAAAATATATAGTAAGCAACATAATGTCATCATCAAAGTAACAAAAGGGCCTTTGAAAAACTGGAAGATCCCGGCTAAAACCCATGCTGACATCATTTATAGCGGATCTGAATTTATGATGACAAATTTTATCCGGATTTTCAACCCTGCTATCATTCAAGGTTCAGTAACCCCCCTCTATCTGCGTAAATCGGGATTGCTGGTTCGTCCGGGAAATCCTTTAAAAATAGAAGGAATGAAGGATTTAACAAAACCCGGAATACGGATATTAGTTGTTAACGGTGCCGGGCTTACCGGTGTTTGGGAAGATATGGCTGGCAGAACACAAAATTTAGAATTTTTAAAAAACATCAGAAAAAATATCGTTTTTTATGCTGCAAATAGTGGTGTGGCAAAACGAGAATGGAGTTTAAATAAAAACATTGATGTTTGGATAACCTGGAATATCTGGCAGATATCCAATCCGCATCTTGCAGATTTTGTTCCGGTAAAGAAAAGATACACTATTTACAGAGACTGTGGGATTGCCTTAACTCAAAAGGGAAACCGCAACAAAGCATCCGCAGCCTTTTTTAATTTTCTAAAAAGCAAAAACGTAATGCCTGTCTTTGAAAAATGGGGCTGGCAAACACAATAAAATCCTTTCTTAAAACAGAGCCATAAGA
>WFNG01000221.1 GCA_015488735.1 Bacteroidales bacterium
GAATAATGCAGGGCGGTATTTTAGCGAAAACGAAAAATGGTATCGCATGTTGGTTAACGAGTCGCTGGAGCTTATCAAAGAAAAAAATCTGGTGATAGAGGTGAACACACGTGGTTTGTACAAAAAGCGTTCCGACCGGTTGTTTCCGGATGACCAAACGCTGGTACAAATCAAAGAAATGCAAATACCCGTATTGATTTCCTCCGATGCCCACCATCCGGATGAGTTAAATATGCTTATGGATTATGCCGAAAGGCGGTTAATAGAAACCGGTATAAAACAGGTTGTATTCTTCCGTGAGGGACACTGGGAAAATGTTCCGCTGATATAAACTATTTTTTGTATTTTGGCTAAACTTTTATCATCGTGACAAAACATAAATAATTGAACAACCGGAGCATACAAAATTATAAACAAATGAAAAAGTTTTTCAAAATTCTTCTTTACACCATTCTTGCTATTGTTATTCTCTTCGTAGGCTTTCTGGCCTATATTACCATCACCGATTATCGTCCTGCCAAGGTGATTAACCTTATGGACGAAAGCAACTCAACCATTGAACCGCTGGATAAAGACACGTTTAACCTGATGACGTGGAATATTGGATATGCAGGACTTGGCGCCGGGATGGATTTTTTTTATGACGGAGGCAAAAGGGTGCGCCCATCAAAAAAAATGGTTGAAAAGTACCTTGCGGGGATTGAACACTTTGTTACTGCACACGACTCCATAGATTTCTGGTTTATTCAGGAAGTGGATATGCATTCGCATCGCTCTTATGATTTTAATGAGGTAAAAGCAATTTCTAAAGCTAAAAAAGGAAGCCACGCTATTTTTGCATTTAATTATAAGTGCCCGTTTGTTCCTGTGCCATGGTATAATCCCATGGGTGCCGTGAAAGGGGGACTGATGACTTTCACCAACTACCCGTACGATGAAGCCACACGCTATGCTTATCCGCTGATTGCCCCCTGGCCCAATAAGCTTTTTCTGCTGGATCGCTGTTTTATTCTTACCCGTTTTCCGCTGGCTAATGGAAAAGACCTGGTGATTATGAATACACATAACTCAGCTTATGTTTACGATAGCCTTTTGCGGGTGAAAGAGCTGAATATTTTAAAAAACAAAATGCTGGAAGAGTATAAAAAAGGAAATTATGTAATTGCCGGTGGTGACTGGAATGCCAATCCGCCAAATTTTAAACCCAAAGGAAATTATGCCGGCGACCGCTTTGTCCCTACCAAAGTACAAATGAGCGACAAAACTTTTCCGGCAACATGGAAATGGGCTTACGATCCTACTGCACCTACCAACAGACAGAACTACAAATCGTTTGTGAGAGGTGAAAACGGAACTACAACCATCGATTATTTTATTCTTTCGCCCAACATAAAACTGCTTCGGGTAAAAACCATTGACCTAAATTTTGCGGATAGCGACCATAATCCGGTCTATATGAAAGTAGCCTTGAAACAGTAGTTTTTTTAAAGAGAATATTTTGCCTTCTGTTTTCTGCAACAGGCTGTTAAGGAATATGCTAAAAAGAGTTTAAAAAATTAAAAAACAACGGCCTTACATTTAATTTTATATTACTTTTGCAGCGCATTTTTAACCAGATGAACCATCATGCAGGAGCCATTAGTTAAGATTTTTTCCGGACGGCAAAGTCGTTATCTCGCTGAAAAAATAGCCAAAGCTTATCATACCGAACTTGGAAAATCAGAAGTTATTAACTTCTCTGATGGCGAGTTTCAGACCTCTTACGAAGAGAATGTCCGTGGCCGGGATGTATTTATTGTACAATCTACCTTTCCGCCTGCCGAAAATATTTTGGAGCTCCTAATGATGATTGATGCGGCCAAAAGAGCCTCTGCCCGCAAAATTGTGGCCGTTATTCCTTATTTTGGTTATGCCCGGCAGGACAGAAAAGATAAACCAAGGGTTTCCATCGGTTCAAAAATGATTACTAATCTATTGACCACCGCGGGTATCGACAGGCTGATAACCATTGATTTACATGCTGACCAGATTCAGGGTTTTTTAGATATTCCGGTGGATCACTTGTATGCTTCGGTTATTTTTTATCCTTACCTGAAGCAACTAAATTTACCCAACCTGATGATGGCTTCACCGGATACAGGCGGGACCCGCAGAGCGGCTTCGTATGCCAAAGGACTTAACACCGGATTTGCCATTTGTTACAAACAGCGTTCCCGTCCAAACGTGGTGGAGAATATGCAGCTCATTGGCGATGTGGAAGGAAAAGATATTGTGCTGGTTGATGATATTATTGATACAGCCGGAACCATTACCAAAGCCGGAGAGCTGATTATGAAAAAAGGGGCCAATAGTGTGAGAGCGCTGGCTACACACGCCATTTTCTCCGGAAATGCTCACGAAAATTTAAAAAATTCACCCTTTACGGAAATTATTGTCACCGACACTGTTCCCATAAAGGAGCCTTACGACAAAGTAAAAGTGCTTTCTACAGCTACTCTTTTTGCCGAAGTAATCAAACGTGTTGAAAATTACGAATCCATTAGCTCCTTGTTTAATTTGGGGAGTAGTATTAAATAACTATTTAAATTTTATATCATGAAAACAGTATCATTGAGCGGTTCTCTTCGCGAGAACGTAGGGAAAAAAGATGCTAAAAAGCTGAGAAACCAAGGGAAAGTTCCTTGTGTAATCTATGGTGGAAAAGAGCAAAAACATTTTTACATCGACCAGAAAGATTTCAAAAAAATCATCTTTACCCCTGAAGTATTTATTGTTAAAATAGACTTGGGTAACGAAAGTTTTGAAACCATTTTACAGGATATTCAATACCATCCGGTTACCGACATCGTTTTACATGCCGATTTTTTGCAACTTGCTCCCGGAAAACTTGTAACACTTGCTATTCCGGTACAAATGGAAGGAACAGCTCCCGGTGTTATCAAAGGAGGCCGCTTACAGCTTAAATTGCGTAAAATGCGCATAAGGGGCTTAGTAGAAGATATGCCCGAACACATTGTTCTGGATATTTCAAAATTAGATATTGGCAACTCCATTAAAGTGAAAGAAGTTCCCGGCGAGAAACTTCATTTTCTTGATCCTGCAAATGCTGTGGTGATTATTGTAAAAGCTGCCCGTGGAGTTTCTGAAGATGACCTGCTTCTGTCTGGTGAAAGTGGTGAGGAAGAAGAAACCGAAGCTGCAGCAGCAGAAGAATAAAAAGTTAATAATATTTTAAGTGAAGGGATAAGGTGTAAACTTTATCCCTTTATTTTTGTCCGGGCAGGTTAAACCATCAGTCAAATGAAATATTTAATTGCATGTTTGGGAAACATCGGTGCAGAATATGCCAACACGCGCCACAACATCGGTTTTGTGGTGGCGGAGGCCCTTGCCGGTGATTTAAAAGGTAAATTTGAAACAGAACGCCTTGCCTCTGTTGCCCACCTTAAATATAAAGGACGGGCACTGGTTGTTATCAAGCCCACTACTTATATGAACCTTAGTGGAAAGGCCGTAAAATACTGGCTGACGAAAGAAAAAATACCTCTGAACAAACTGCTTGTGGTTTTAGATGATATTGCCCTGCCTTTGGGCGCATTACGTTTAAAAAAACAAGGCGGCGATGCAGGCCACAACGGGCTCACAGATATTATTGAAAAGGTTGGTACCCATGTTTTTCCCCGTCTCCGTATTGGTGTTGGAAATGATTTTCCAAGAGGATATCAGGTTGATTATGTTCTTGGAGAATGGTCGCGTAGTGAAACTGATATTCTTATTCCACGGATTGAAAAAGCCGTAGAAATCATTAAAAGTTTTGCCACACTTGGTACCGATCGTACCATGAATCTTTATAATAATAAATAAAAAAAACGCTGTTCCTTTCCGGAACAGCGTTTCTGTGTGATGCCGGTTGGAGACTACTTCTGTGTCTCTTTCACGCGCATATCGCCAAGCAGAACATCCCAAAAGCCAATCATACGGCCTCCTATTTGGGTTTCTTTACGCTTTACATAAACAGTAATATCTTTTTTGGTTGTATCCTGGTAAACAAGGTTACCTTCTTTATTATAACCTTTAAACTTTTGAAAAACAGTGATAACCCCAACATAGGTTCCATCCGGCTGGCGTTGCAAATCACTAACATAATCTATTTTATACCATTGAATTTCTACCTTGCTGTAGTTGAGGCGCATGAGCCGTTCAAAATATTTGCGTACACCATAATAAGCAATTTGCGGACGCAGTAAAGAAGAAACACCTATTTCCGAACCCTGCATAAAGAGCTCTTCGGCGCGGTCAATAACCCGGTTGGCCTCACTCCATGGGGTATCTTTGCTCCCAATAATAGTGATGTATTTGCTCAGGTCCCGTACTTTTTCCAGTGCCAGACTATCAATGGCTTGTTTTCTCTTTGGATTAAGTTGTTCTTGTGCCGTTGCGGGTAATACAAAGAGTATTCCTAACAGAAAAAGGACGGAATAAGTTATGTTTTTCATCTTTCTTATTTTTTAATGAGTTCTAATTCTGTGATTTTTCCTTCGGCATTTCTTTTAACAGACTCTACAGCATAATTATAGGCTTTTATATCTTTCAGATAGTTGAGAAAACGCGATGCTGTTGTAGGACGGTCGTAATCGTTTACACCATCAACCTGGTCGATAATAATTAATACAGGCACATCTGGTGTGACAAAAATATTAAGCGTCTGATTTATCATGTTGTCTGCTTCAGCGTAGGAACCGGCATGTGCAATTGTGGCAAATCTTTCGTTAATAACGTTAAACTTGGCTTGCTCTGCTTTCTTTTTTGCAGCTTCTGCTTTTCTGAGCCGTTCCTCTTCGGCTTTTCGTTCTGCCTGTGCTTTTTCCACTTTCAATTTATTTTCCACTTTTACAATCAAATCTTTTACGTCTTGCTCATCAATATTGTATGATTTGATGGTGTCCAACCGCTTAAACTGTTGGTCAAGGGTCCAGTCGGTAGTCCCGTTTAGCATTGCCGTAAGGTCTTTTTTTGCTTGCTGCACCTTTGTATTATACGCTGCCGCAGCTTTTTCTTTGGCCAGTTTTTTCTTGCTTTGGCAAGAAGAAAGTCCTCCGAAAGTTATTCCGGCAATCAGTATAATGACCATAATTCGAGGTAATTTTACCAGATATCTTCTCATATCATTTTGGTTTAAGTGATTTTTAAAAATTAGAGCTACAAAAATATCTAAAAAAAGCGAAGAAGTTTTGTTAAATAGCTTTAAAATACGGTAAATTATAAATAGTGAACGATGAGTTTTTAAACAGGCTCTTTATTTGTCATCTTCTTGTTTTCTCGTTCCTGTTTTCTTTTCATTATACTTTTGCCCGTTAATCGGAAATTGCTAATTTAGCACTGTCGTATGGCAGCAAAAGAAGAGCAATATTATAAAAAACGTCTAAACACAGCGTATTTTACGTCACTCGTAAGTATTACGCTGGTTCTGTTTACCTTGGGGTTTTTAGGGTTGATGGTTGTTCATGCAAGAATACTATCCAATTATATCAAAGAAAACATTGGCTTTGAAATTATTATAAAGCCGGGTATTAAAGAAGCCGATATTATTCACCTTCAGAAGCAACTGGACACTTGTGATTATGTGAAGACTACGGAATATATTACCAAGAAAGAAGCACTTGACCGGCTTAAGAAAAGTCTTGGTGATAATTTTGTTAATTTCTTTGGAAAAGGAAACAACCCGTTGCTGCCATCCATCGATGTAAGGTTTAACGCGGCCTGGGCCAACAACGACAGTATCTCTAAAATTGAAAATCAGCTACTGAAAAAGTCATTTATAAAAGAAGTTTATTATCAAAAATCACTGGTGCAGGAAATCGACAAAAACATGAATAAAATTACATTGGTTTTGCTTGTGCTGAGTATTGTTTTGTTGGTAATAGCTATCGCGTTAATGAACAATAGCATCAGGCTTTCTATCTATTCAAGGCGGTTTATTATCAAAAGCATGCAACTTGTTGGTGCTACGCGCGGTTTTATTCGCCGGCCCTTTGTATGGAAAGGTATGCTGCAGGGCTTTTACAGCGCCGTTATTGCTTTAGGGCTACTTACCGTTGTTTTGGTTATAGCCCGCGAGAATATTCCTGAACTTGCCGCTATTGAAAGTACGAAGATGATAGCTCTGGTCTATCTTTTTGTTGTTTTACTGGGGATGGCCGTTACCGGACTTTCAACTTTTCTCTCTGTAAATCGCTATCTGGATATGGACAAACATAAGTTGTATTTTTAAGATTCTGTAATAATTTTTATTTCGTGACCAACAAAATAACCACGTGGACTTCTGATCTGATGGGACTGTTTTTTCCTGAAAGATGTAACCTCTGCGGAAAAATGCTGCGCCAACAGGAAGAAATTTTATGTACTACCTGCCTTTATAAACTGGCACGAACTAATTTTCAGAAGTCGTTAAAAAATCCGGTTATGGATATTTTCAACGGACGACTCCCACTTGTTTCTGCTACTTCGCTTTTGTTTTTTAGCAAAGGGGGAGGAACACAGCAATTAATTCACAAGCTAAAATACAAAGGAAAAAAGGAAATCGGGGGCTATCTCGGAAAATTATTGGGGAGTGAACTTAATAATAGCATATTGTTTAACCTGGCAGATGCGATTGTTCCTGTTCCGTTACATCCACAAAAGGAGCATAAACGTGGTTATAACCAAAGTCTGATTATTAGTGATGGGATGGCCTCTCGTATGCATGCGCATGTTTTTCGCGATTTACTTTACAGGAAGACTTATACCTCTTCGCAAACAAAAAAATCGCGTTACGAACGATGGGAAAACGTGAAAGATACTTTTGAAATAAAAAAGGGAAAACGTCTCGAAGGAAAACACATCATTTTAGTGGACGATGTGATTACCACCGGTGCCACACTGGAAGCCTGTGGTAGTAAGTTACTGGAAATACCAGGTATCAGGCTGAGTATTGCTTCGCTTGCTTACGTGTAGAGAAGCAAAACATTGTGTCCCTGTTACTATTGTCGTATTTTGTCCCGCATATAATCAAGGGTGGTGGGAATAGTATCCTGAGGTCGTCCTAACTTTATCATTTTTCGGTTGTACATTTTCCGGTTATGAATAAGTTTCCGCTGTACTACTGCTTTTTCATTCAACAGGTTATAAAGCGATTGTATGGGGCTGAAAACAGAAAAGCTTCCTTGCCGTGCCCGGTACAAAAGCGGCCGTTTTTCTAAATCTTTCGAAATATCATAACTGCTTTGCGCCGGCTTCATGTGGATAATCATCTGTTTAAATGTTTGATAATCCCAGAAAGCATGAATAACAATTTCGTGAATCAAAACCGTGTCGAGTGTCATGTAAAAGGTAATAGGTTGTTTCAACTGCAAAAGGCTGTCGGTTACGGGAACAATCTTTGTGATATACCCCAATGAAGAAAACATGAGAGAATCATCCCTGGAAACTGTAATATAAAACCGGCCACTTGTATCGCTAAAACTGCCGAGATAATTATCGTGACTTAAAATCTGAGCATCGGGAACAGGCTCCAGCGTATCGCTGCTCATGAGTATGCCGTTTATCCCCACAACATGGGAATTTTTTGTTTGTGCCTGTAATCCATTGTTTGATGTAAAAGCAAAAATGAGAAAGAATACAAACGAAAAAATTGTAAAAACCAGCCTGATATTTTCTGTTCTAATCAAATTTATCATTAAAATGTTTTGAATTACGAAGATATAATTTATATTAGCAGCTTAATTAAAGGTCACACAAATCATTTCTTAATAATTCTTAAATGAAAGAAATGTTCTGTTGCCCGGTCTTTTTTGCAGGAACTATTATTATTAACAAACATAATCCGCCATGAAAAAATTTACGATGAAAAGTATCCTTGTTACTTTTTTGATTTTGCTGTTTGCATTCAGTGTGACCGCTCAGGAAACCGGAAAAAAGAAAAACAAAAAGTCGAAGAAAGAAAAAACAACCAAAACCAGTAAAATAAAAAAGGGATGGAATCTCGGCGCTTTGCCGGTAGTTTCCTTCGATAGTGACCTGGGTTTTCAGTTTGGTGCGCTCATGAATCTTTATGATTATGGCGATGGAAGTAAATATCCTAATTTTGAACAGTCTCTCTATGTAGAAGCCAGCTATTTCACCAGGGGAAGCGGTATTTTTCGTATTAATTACGATACGCGAAAACTGATAAAAGGGGTGAGAGTTTATGCCGACCTGAGTTATATGCCTGACCAAATCTATGCGTTTTATGGCTTTAACGGCTATGATGCTGTTTACCATTCGGCCTGGATTGATAAAAACGACCCCGGTTATGTAACAAAAGTATTTTACCGTTACAAAAGGAAATTTTTCCGCGCTAAAGTGGACTTCCGTGGAAATTTTGGAAACGGAAAACTACATTGGGTTCTTGGTGCCGGTTTGTACAGTATTAATGTGAGCAACGTAAATCTTGCCAAATTAAACAAAGGAAAATCAGCTGCCGATATGCTTCCCGATACAGCAACTCTTTATGATAAATATCTGTCTTGGGGCGTTATTCCTCAAAATGAAAGAAACGGCGGAACTTTCACCATATTAAAAACAGCCTTTGAATACGACAGCCGCGATAACGAAGCTAACCCCAATAAGGGAATATGGTTTTCAACTGTACTGGCAGGTGCACCCCGTTTTTTGTCTAATATGAACAAGGGATTTTTGAAACTCTCTATCACCCAGCGTCAATATATAACGTTATTTAAAAACACCCTTTTCTTTGATTACCGGCTTGGTGCCCAGTTTACCCTTGCCGGGAGCAGCCCTTTCTATATTTCTCCACTCATTTTTTACGCGCACTCTACCAAAGCCTATAACGAAGGATTGGGCGGAAGCAGTACCCTGCGAGGTGTTCTTCGTAACCGCGTTATCGGAAAAGGAATAGCCTACGGGAACTTTGAACTCCGATGGAAATTTGTGAAATTTACATTGGCAAATCAGAATTTTTATCTTGGCATAAACACATTCTTCGACTCTGGAATGGTTATCCAGAAATCAGTTGTAAATACAACGAATGTTCCCCCGGCAGTATTAAGTGAATATTTTAAAACAGGAGCTGAAAAGCTACACAGTAGCGTAGGGATTGGCTTGAAAATTGCTATGAATGAAAATTTTATTGTTTCGGTTGATTACGGAAAAGCATTAAATGCACAGGATGGTACCCACGGCATTTATATTGGCTTGAATTATCTGTTTTAATACCACAAAGAATACCTGTAAAAAGATTTAAAGCTTCTCAAAAGCATTTCTGATATTTGATGCAATCTCCTCAAATTCATCTTTATTAAGCGTGAGTTTGGGGAGTTTGAAGTCTATGTCAAAAAGTCCATCCAGCGGAACAAGATGGATATGGGCGTGGGGAACTTCCAGCCCTATAACAGCAACGCCAATACGTTTGCAGGGTACCACGGTTTCAATGGCCTTGCCAACCTTTTTAGCAAAAACAAAAAGGCCTTTGTAAAGGTCGTCATCCAAGTCGAAAATATAATCCACTTCCTTTTTCGGAATAACAAGTGTATGCCCTTTTTTCAGTGGAAAAATATCGAGAAAAGCATAATAATCTTCCGTTTCGGCTATCTTGTAAGAAGGTAGCTCACCGTTAACGATTTTTGTGAAAATACTTGCCATGACTTTCGTTTTGTTTCTACAAAATTACAAATAATCGGTATAACAATTGCTTATCTGAGTGCATGAAACACTAATAGAGGAATAGTCGTCTGAAAAAGAAATTTTCGTGTGACACTCGGTGCATAGAAGCGGGAAATCAGGTTGTGATGATGGGTTGTCATAGCTACCAGGTCAATTTTTTTCTCTTTTATAAAATCTTCCAGCCCCAGCTGTGGATCAAGACATTCCAGTAGTCCGCATTCCAGCTTTTTCACGCCCAGTGTTTCCGTTATAAAAGTTTTAACTTTATGCATATAAATCTCTTCTTGTCTTTCTATTTCTTCCGAAACATGAACGCAGTAAATACTTGTATCAAAAGGTTTTACAAACGATGCAAGTTTACTTAAAGCCCAATAATCAGAATTGTTAAGGTCTGTAGCATATAATACCCTTTTTGGTGGTGTAAAGTCGTTGGAAGGATAGTCCTTTGGCACGGCAAGTATAGGGATTGCTGCTTTATTTATTATCTTGGCTGTTACGCTGCCAAACGACCGGAATCCTTCCAGTTCGCTACCGCGTGTTCCCATAATTACCAAACCGGGCTTATACATTTTGATGTAGGCCAGAATGGTTGAAACAGCATTGCCTTTCACCAAATCATAAAATACGTTTACCCCATGGATTTTATGTTGTCTCAATAACTTTTTCAGCTTTTCGGAAAAAGCTTTCATGTTTTTGGCCGTCTCCTGTTCTACTTCAAGGCCAACGTTATCAAAATTTGGTGTGAAGTTAAAGCTTTCCAGCTGTGAAAAGGGGACTACCCCCGGATCAAAATAAACATTCAGCAACTGCACATCTGCTTTCATCTTGGCGGCAATCCGCA
>WFNG01000222.1 GCA_015488735.1 Bacteroidales bacterium
AATGAGGACACTCCGTTTCACGCAAAGAGCGCCAAGTGAATTACGCAAAATGCGCAAAATCAATTATATGTAAATATAAAATTGCGCTTTCTTTGTGGTTTTTGTGTGAACCTATGCAACACATTATGGTCTTATTGCCGGATCATTTCCTCAAAATCTTCTTCCGAAATAATGGAAATGCCCAGTTTTTTGGCTTTCTGCTTTTTGGCCGGGCCCATGTTGGCGCCGGCCAGTACGAAATCGGTTTTGGAGGAGATGGCACTGACATTTTTGCCACCAAAACGCTCTATCAACGCCTTGATTTCGTCGCGTGAGTGACGTTCAAATATGCCGCTTACCACAAAAGACTTTCCTTGCAATAACTGTGGTTCTGAAACTTGTGTTTCTTTTATTTCCATTTGAACCCCATGAGCTCTGAGTCGCGTCACTATTTCCTGATGAACAGGTTTTTGGAAAAATAAAAGTACCGATTCTGCAATTTTTTCTCCAATCTCTTCTACCAGAATGAGTTCCTCAAAAGAGGCTGCCATGAGTTGGTTGATAGTTTTAAAATGTGCCGTTAGTTTTTTGGCCACGGTTTCGCCTACATAGCGAATGCCCAGCGCATAAAGTACCCGTGGAAAAGGTACTTTCCTCGATTGTTCAATGCCTTTGATAATGTTTTCGGCAGTCTTTTCGCGAAAACTGAGTCGCTTTTCCTTTTTACCTTCTTCGGCAGGGATTACTTTCTCCAGCCCCAGAATAGCCGTGTATGTCAGGTCGTAAAGGTCGGCCACATTTTTTACCAGTCCGTGGTCGTAAAGCATTTCGATTTTCCCTTCGCCGAGGCTGTCGATATTCATCGCTTTGCGCGAAATAAAATGCTCCAGCTTGCCTTTGATCTGAGGCGGGCAACTGTCTTCGTTGGGACAGTAATGGGCGGCCTCGCCCTCTTTGCGGATGAGTGGCGTGCCGCATTCGGGGCAGCGGTCGATGAATTTTACAGGTTGTGCTCCGGCCGGTCGTTTGTTTAAGTTTACGCCAACAATTTTCGGGATAATTTCTCCACCCTTTTCCACGTACACCGTGTCGCCGATACGCACATCCAGCTGGGCGATGATGTCGGCGTTGTGCAGACTGGCGCGTTTTACGGTAGTGCCGGCCAACAGCACCGGTTTCAGGTTGGCCACTGGCGTGATGGCACCGGTACGCCCCACCTGATAATCAATGGATTCCAGTAACGTTTCCACCCGCTCGGCTTTGAATTTGTAAGCAATGGCCCATCGGGGATTTTTGGCGGTGTAGGCCAGTTGCTGTTGCAATGAAAGATCATTTACTTTAATGACAATACCATCAATTTCATAAGGGAGATACTGCCGCCCCTTGTCCCAGTCGTTGATATACTCCATAATCTGGTTCATGTCGCGGCAAATGGCCATGTTGTCGGAGATTTTCAGTCCCCACGACCTGGCTTTTTTCAGCGCATCGTAGTGGGTTTTGATGCCGGGTAATTCGTGTGGGATATAGTAAAGAAAAGCATCCAGTTTGCGTTTGGCTACTTCTTTGGGATCCTGCATTTTGAGGGAACCCGCAGCGGCGTTACGCGGGTTAGCAAAGGGGTTATCACCAATCTCTTCCCGTTCGCGGTTGAGTCGTTCAAATTCGGTGCGTGGCATGAGGACTTCTCCTCTTATCTCGAATTCCGGCGGATAATCACCACGCAATTTCAGGGGGATGCTGCGGATGGTCTTCACGTTATTGGTTACATCATCGCCCCGAACGCCATCACCACGGGTAACAGCCTGTGTTAGAATGCCGTTGGCGTATGTCAGGCTTATGGCCAGTCCGTCATATTTTAGTTCACAGACGTATTCTACTTCCTGTCCGACTACTTTATGGACACGGGTGTCGAACTCTTTAATCTCTTCCAACGAATAGCTGTTGGAAAGCGAAAGCATGGGATATTTGTGTTTTACAGTTGGGAAATCTTTGGTGGGTTCGCCGCCAACCCGCTTGGTAGGGGAGTCAGGGCGGACAAATTCCGGATATTGTGTTTCCAATGCTTCCAGCTCTTTGAGTTTTTGGTCAAAATCATAATCGCTGATGGAAGGCTGCGCCAGCACATAGTAACGGTAGTTATGCTCCTGCAATTCTTCGCACAGTTGGTCGATCCGGATTTTGGCTTCCTCTTTGTTCATTGTATAAATCGTTAATCGGTCATTGGATAATTAGTCATTGGATTTTATACTTTCTATTTCTAAATTCTCACTTCTGCCTTCTAAATTTCCTTCCTCTTTACCAATTCACCTGCTCTCTTGCCAACGGCATGGTCATACAACGTGCTCCACCGCCGCCACGGGAAAGTTCGTTGCCTTTGATGGTTACCACAACCTTTTTGTAATCGTCGAGATTAACTTTTCCACTGACAACATCGGCTGCTTTTACAATTTCAAAACCATGCTGGTTCATATTATTGATGGTGTGTACATTACGTTCGTATCCAATTACTTTCCCCGGTTCCAATGCGAAAAAATTTGCTCCACTCTGCCATTGTTCCCGTTCCTGGAAATAGAGGTCTCTGTCGCCGCCACAGTTAACAGGTTCCATGTCAATACCTAGTTTTCTAAGGGTGAGCAGCAGGCTTTTTTCTTCTTTGATTGAAGCTACTTTATCCCCATCTATTGTGATGTGAATGCTCAGGTAACGAGAAGAATTCAGTATCAGGGGTTCAAAAACCATACACTGGTCTTTGTCGAGGAAAGTAAAAGTCATATCGAGGTGAATAAACGACTCGGGTTTAAAAGGAAGTTCCTGTACCAGAATATGTTTAATGCCGGGTTTTGTTTTCATATACTCAATCATGCTGTCGATACCTTGCGTGGTTGTACGGTTACCCGTACCGATAATGAGTACATCTTCTCTTGCTACAATCACGTCACCACCCTCGATGGTTCCTCGTCCACTGTTATCAAATTCGGGTACGGGGTTAATTACCGTAGTTTGAAACAAGGGGTGTTTTGAAAATATGGTTTCCATTATCAGGGCTTCACGGTCGCGAACTTTATTGGCCATTTTGCTAATAATAACATTGTTGCCCACTGTAAAACTGGCATCGCGGGTGAAAAAGAAATTGGGTAACGGGCTCAGTGAAAAGCGCTCTATATCAAGAAAACTGGTGAGGTTACCTTTTTGCATTTCAACTCCTTCGATGAGCTGGGAAGCAAGGCTTGATGCAGAAAGTGTTTTTATGTAATTGCAAAGATTATAGCGTTTTTGTGATCGGCGTTCGTGCTCGCAAATTTTTTCCAGCATATTTTCTCTGACGGAGTCGATTTCCAATACTGTTTTTAACAGGTTGGCTACTTCAAATACTTGTGTTTGCGTTTTCAAGACACCCACAAACTCATTGTACTCAGGAATAGCAACACTCAGGTTTAGGATGTCGCTATATAGTGCACGTTCAGCGTTTTCAGGTGTCATGTTTTCTACTTCGGCACCCGGAGTGTGTATAATCACTCCATTTATTTTGCCGATTTCAGAATTTACATTTACTGCTATTTTGTCCATGATTTTTGTGTTTTTAAATTGATTTGGGAGTAGGATTAATATATTCAAATCCATTTCCCTGTTCTTTTAAAAATTTCATTGCATTTGAAAAAGAAATGACAATACTTGCTGTGTTGTCGTTGGGATGAAAGCTTATTTTTTTTGTGTTTTGCAACTGTTCGTCAAGAAATACATATACATGATGTGTCTCATCGTTAATTAAGCCAAATAATGACACAGAACCCGGTTTTACCCCAAGATATTTTACCATCCTCTTTTCCGATGCAAAACTCAGTTTTCCCTGATGTAGCTTTTTTTCCAGGCTGTGAATGTCAAATGGTGTTGTATCCTTTATGATAACAAGATAATGTCGGTTGCCTTTGTGGTTTCTGAAAAACAGGTTTTTACAATGCGTGGCGTTGATATCTTTCCAGTATTTCTGAGCTATCTCAATGGTATCCAAAGGCGGATGTTCATAAATTTCATACGGAATATCTAATTTTTCAAGATAGCTCAATACGTTTTTTCTGTTTTCTTCGCGGTTCATGTTTGATAATTCGTTAATTCGTCATTCGTCATTCGCCATTCGTCATTGGAAACTTTTAACTTTCTCCTTTCGTCTTTTTTCACGGTTTCCAATCAGCAATAAACAGATTAATACCATGTTGGTTGCGGTTATTGCGGCTGGAGGCGAAAATCAGTTTCTTCCCATTAAACGAGAACATGGGGAAGGCATCGAAAGTGTTGTCGTAGGTAATGCGTTCCAGATGTTTGCCGTTGAGGTCGCACATGTAAAGATTAAAATCAAATCCACGTGTTCCGGCATGGTTCGAACTAAAAATAATGTGTTTGCCATCGGGGGCAAAGAATGGCGCCCAGTTAGCTTTACCAAGATGGGTAACCTGTTTCAGATTACTGCCATCCACATTACAGGTATATATTTCCATTTTGGTTGGCATAACAAGGTGTTGTTTCAACAGGTTTTTGTATGTTTTAATGGCTTCCGGTGTCTTGGGGCGTGAGGAGCGGAATACCAGCATTTTCCCATCCGGTGAGAAGAAGGCTCCGCCATCGTATCCCAGCTGGTGTGTAACCTGATGCACATTACTGCCATCGATGTTACAGGTGTATAATTCCAGGTCACCAGAACGATCAGAGGTAAACACAATTTTGTCACCTTGAGGTGAAACGGTGGCTTCGGCATCGTAACCCGGATGTTTAATGAGTGTATCAATAAGCTGACCTTTGAGGTTGGCTACATAAATATCAAAATCTTCATAAATGGGCCATACATATTTTCCGTCGCTGCGTTTTTTGGGAACGGGCGGACAAGCATCACCTCCTGAACGAGTGGATGCATAAAGAACAGAAGTGTCTCCGGGTAGAAAATAAGAACAGGTTGTCCTTCCCAGCCCGTTGCTTAGGATAGGAGGAATGGTGTCTTTCATGCTGCCATCAGCAAGGTGCCAATAATAAATTTGATCGCAATGAGATCCCCATGCTTTATTTTTTGCCTGAAAAACAATCATTTTGTCATTGAAACTAAAGTAAGCCTCAGCATTGGAACCTCCAAAAGTAAGTTGTTTTATATTGGCGAGATGTTTTTCCTGTGGATAGTGTATTGTAGTGTCGGCTGTTGTGGTACCCGTTACTTTTTCATGTTGCGGCTTTGTTGCATTTTTACAGGCATTCAGGCCGAAAGTCAGCAAGAGTATTCCAGCAAAAAAGTAAACTGTTTTTTTCATATTTAAATAAATAATTTGAATGATTTTGTCGTGTACAAAAATAGTGATTATTGACCGGAAAGCCAATCCTTTTACAGGATGTTCTGCTATTTATAGAAGGGCAGGGATTATTGCATTTTTTTTCTTAAAAATTTACCGGTGTAAGATTCTTCACATTTAACAATTTCTTCAGGGGTTCCTTCAAAAATAATCTCTCCGCCGTTGTCACCGCCTTCCGGACCCAGGTCTATAATCCAATCGGCCGATTTAATGATTTCCGCGTTATGTTCAATAACGACAATGCTGTGGCCGTTTTCAATTAATGCGTTAAAAGATTTCAGCAACTTGCTGATGTCGTGGATGTGCAATCCGGTGGTGGGTTCATCGAAAATGAAAAGAGTGGGGGCCGCTCCCTGGCCTTTTGACAAAAAGAAGGCCAATTTGATACGCTGAGCTTCTCCGCCGCTAAGGGTGTTTGAACTTTGCCCCAGCCGCAGATAGCCCAGTCCGGTATCCTGAAGAGATCTTATCTTTTCGATAATTTTCTTTTCCAGCGAGTTATTTTGTGTAGTTTCACCGAAGAAGTCGATGGCATCATCAACAGTAAGCTCCAGAATGTCCGAAATGGCTTTGCCACGGTACTTTACCTCCAGTACTTCGTCTTTAAAGCGCTTTCCGTTACAGGCATCGCATTTCAGGTAAA
>WFNG01000223.1 GCA_015488735.1 Bacteroidales bacterium
AGAGGGGATGAAAATAAAAAATCAATAAAAAAGCCGGATGCATTGTCCGGCTTTTTTTCAGAACCTCCCATAGGGCTCGAACCCACTACCTGCTCATTACGAGTGATACCGATTATACATCAAAATGTCGCATATCTTCACAAAGTTCGATCTGCTCCTTTTGCTGTAATATCGGCATTAGCCATTGTAAAATTCCAAATTCCTTGTCGGAAATCTGGAATTACAATTAGTATGAGCTGCAAGATAACTGCTGCTTAACGTGCTATCATCTTATCCCTGCAAAAACAAACAAACGCATATCCGGTAAAACAAAAAGCGGTATAGCCTAATCCGTTAGGTCTTTTGCTGAAAAAATGAGCACATTACAATCAGTTTACATCTGACGCCATAACATCCATCCAAAAATACTTGTCATAACAAGTACATAAGCAACTAAAGCATAAACCCACTTTCCTTTAAATTTTGGCGTTGGGATTGAAGATAAATTTAGTACCGACAGAAGCATCAGGAGTGTATAAATAATTATGGAAAAAGTGGAATGCGTAAAAAAGCCTTCAAATAAAAACACGAGTGCCAGAATAAGTACATTGTTATCCAGCGGAAAACCTTTGTATGTTTTGCTGTCGATAAGGCCATAAACATTAAAGTATGTCAATCGGATAGCACTGGCAGCAATAATTACAAATGCTCCCGGCAAGAACCAAATATTGTAATTCCCGTAGCGTAAAAGTATTATAGCAGGCAAAATCCCAAAGCTTACAATGTCAATCATAGAATCGAGTTCGGCGCCAAATACTCCTTGTACTTTTGTTCTGCCTTTCATTTTTCGGGCGATAATACCATCGTACCAATCGAACAATACGGCCCACAAAACGCCGATTAATGCCGCCTGAAAATTTCCTTGTATTGCAAAATAAATTCCAATTACAGCACTCAATAAGCCCAAAAGAGAACAAATATTTGGCAAATCTTTAATAAAGCTGACTACGCTTACTTGTTTGTTATCCTTCATTTCACTTATTTTATATACATTACATCCATTAAGGCATCAATGAGTGTGTCGTTCTCCTCCGGGGTACGACTGGCAATCCGAATGTATCGGTCGGCATCGGGTTGAGTTTTTCCAACACAATCTTTTATATAAATATTGTGCTCAATAAAAAGACGCTTTGTTACTTCGGGTCCGTTTAAAGCGGCATCGGGTAACCGGCAATAAACATAGTTCGCATCGGGTTTAAAAACAGTCATTCCCTTTATGGCACATAGTTTTGAATAGAGAGCATCTCTATCCCGTTTAACTTTTTCGCAGCTATCTTCAAATTCTTGTTTGTACTGCGGTAGTATTTGCAGAAATTCTTCGGCAAACCCGTTAATATTCCAAATGTGAATTCCACTGCGAACCGCCTGAGCAAAACTTTCGTTAGCCGTTAGCATATATCCAATTCTCAGGCCACATATGCCATAGGCTTTGCTCATGCTTTTAAGAATAGCCATATTTGGATAGTTGTCAATATCCTGCTCCAGACTTATTTGCTCCTTGTTATCGGCAAAATCAAGAAATGATTCATCAATAATAAGCATGCAATTGCCTGGCTTAAGCTTTTCTGCCAATCGTATTAAATCGGCTTTGGGTACTAACATTGACGTAGGATTATTCGGTGTAACTACAACAGCCACATCGGCTCCAACCTTTATGGCTTTGGCTGCAAATTTATCTACATCGAGCTGAAAAGAAGGAAATTCAAGTGGAAATTCCACAACACATCCTTCATGTGCCGCATTAGCATATTCATTAAAAGAAGGTACGGGTACAATGAGCTTCTTCGCTAAATGCCCGGAGACTATTTTTATAATTTCAGCTGCACCGTTTCCAACAACAATTCTTTCAGCAGGTTGGTGTATCAAATTTCCAACAAGTCCGGCAAGTGCATCTTGCGCCATTGGATAATTCAGAACCAGGTTGTGAATATTCTCTTTTAGATGTGTAAATACAGCTTCGGGTGGAAAATACAGGTTATACAAATACGCGTGGTCGGTAAAATTGTGCCGGTAATAACCACCATGTTGTTTTGATATGTATTCGTATTTCTCTGCTTGTGTTTTATAGTTGCTTTCCATGAAATTTAATCCTAAAATTATGATGCCATTGCATTTTCAAGAATAGCAAACTTTTTAATTTCCTTCGGGAATAGTAATTCAGCTTTAACTAAATCTGCCATTGTATCAATTTCGTACCATGGTTTATGATCAAATGAAACCGACTCAAAGGCCAGGTTTTTATTGTCGACCATCTCAGTAAAAACTGCTTCATAGTAACAGTTAACATTACCAGTTTCGATATACTGATTCAACTTTTTAACAATTGCCTGCCACGACTGTAAGGAAAAGCTGTATATATTAACAGTTTTATATCGGATATCGGAATATGAATCGGTAGTTCCTTTTTGAAACCGGGTAACCTTTTTGTCCCTGTCAAGAGAAACCGTTGTCCCGTTTAACCAGGGTTGCATACGTGCTACAGCCATCCTGTCCGGGTAAACCATATCATTAAGCAAAGTGGAGTTCAATACCAAATCGCTTTCAAATAATACAAAAGGCTCATGAATAATATTGCGAGCCATCCAAAGCGAATAAATGTTATTTGTAGTTTTATACAAAGGGCTGTAAACGTATTCAATACTAATGTCTCCCGATTTTTCGCCAAGATAATCCATGATGCATTCATTATGATGCCCTGTTACGATGACAAGCCGTTTAAATCCCTGACTTTTTAAGTTGAGGACAAGCCTTTCGAGGATCGATTTACCGTTTACAAGGGTAAGACATTTGGGGGAGTTTTGTGTTAAAGGGAAAAGGCGGCTACCTGTACCAGCCGCAAGAAGTAATGCTGTTGTTATACGATTTTGACCATAATAATTGTCCGAATCATTATTCATATTAAAATGTATTGATTCCATCAAAAAAAACTAAATGCCCATTGAAGCATCTAGCGTACTAATTATTAGTACTCTGATGTTTGAATTAGTTTCCTGATAATTCAACTATAAGTAGGAAGTCTGCTAACGTGATGAATTTTGCTTTAAAATCGCATCAACAAAATTGATAGGAATGATTGAAACTAAAAGACGTGTAATCCTTTTGCAAAGGTACACTAATAAATAAGAATAACTAACTATTGTGCGCTAGTGCCTTACAATGAGAACGCTGGAAGTATTTACTCTGTGGCAACGAAAAGAAAAAGTAGAAGTATGGATATCTGTATTTACAGGAGTAAATTCATTATCCAGAACGGTTTAACCATGGAAGAAGAACCTCGTCACAAAAAAGGGCAACCACGAAATATTACCCCTGAATTTTGCCTCCATCATACGGCAGAACAAAAATACCAGATTCCATTTAACGACCTCAACAAATTTTCATGTAAAGATCCGGGAATAATCGGTTAAGTTGTTGCAATAAACAAGCAAAAAGCATTAAAATTAATGCTACTCAACAAGTTATAAGTATAAAAAAGAGCCTCCCATGGGACTCGAACCCACGACCTGCTCATTACGAGTGAGCTGCTCTACCAGCTGAGCTAAGGAGGCCTGCAAATTTCAGGCTGCAAAGATAAAAGAAAGATGTAAATATTGTGTGCCGAATTGATGAAACACGATGTTTTTACTTTAAAATTATTTAACATTTGTAAAATGCAGGATTTTATTATCTTGCGGCACTTTTTATTTTATAATTTTAAAATTACTAAAGAAAATGAAATCAGTTGTTAAATCAGCTCTTCTCGTAGGGCTCATGATGTTTGGAATGGGATTGTATGCCCAATCGGTAACTGCTGCCGGTGAAAAATTTAACGAAGGAACAACACAATACAAAGCAAAAGCTTTCGGTCAGGCTGTAAAGTTATATGAACAGGCTTTGGATATGTGTAAGATGGCCGGCCCTGATGCTGCTGATCTGCAAAAACAGGTTGAGTCGCAGCTTGCTAATTCTTACTTCTGGAATGGTATTACGCTCTATAAAAAAAGAGCATTTGATCAGGCTGTTGCACAACTGAAAAAGGCCAAAGCCATGGCTATTACTACAAACAATGCGAAGATAAAGAATTATGCTCATATTTATATTGCCCGTGTTTATGCTTCCAGCGGGAATGCTTTTCTAAACCAGAAAAAGCTGACTGAGGCTGCCGCACAGTATGAAAATGCTTTAAAAGAAAATCCTTCCTGCTATAATGCATATTTTGGTAAGGTTCTTTTGGCTCAGGAACAAAAAAATATACCAGCCATGGTAACTATGGTCGGTCAGCTTGGTAAGTTAGCTGCTTCCAGTCCCAAGGCAGCCCAAAAATATTCAACTGCTAAATATGCTCTTTTTACCACTTTGCTAAACAGTGGTGCTGAACAGTTACAGAAAGCGCATCCTCAAAAAGCACTTGAGTATCTGGCAGATGCTAAAAAATACCATGCTGCCAATTCCGATTTGTATTATTATACAGCTCTTGCTAATGTAAGTCTGAAGAAATGGGATGCTGCCATTGCTTCTGCCAACAAAGCGTTGGGGATGCAGGGCGGTGAAAAATCAGATATTTATTTCACTCTGGGCCAGGCTTATCAGGGTAAAGGTAACAAAGCTGCGGCTTGCACTGCTTTTAAACATGTGGTGAAAGGACCCAATGTGGCTGCTGCCAAATACCAAAGGACACAGGTGCTGAAATGTAAATAGTTCCTTTTTTAAACAGAGAAAAACGGGATGTCTTTTTTAAGATATCCCGTTTTCTGTTTTGCCCCATGCAATGGCGAACTATCTATTCTTTTTATCCAGTTTGGAGTATTTCTTTAAATAAACCTGATGCATGATGGCTGCTGAAAATTTTGAAATGCTTTTGGCGCCTCCGAGGAATTCGGCTTCAATAAATGCTTTACAGGCTTTTTCGAGTACTTCGGAAGCCGCAAAAGCTTCCTCCAGATTCTTTCCGATACATACTGCGCCATGATTGGCCAGCAGAGCTGCCTGTCTCCCTTTCAGCGCTTTTGCTGCATTTTTGGCAAATTTGGCTGTTCCTGCCAGTGTGTATTTTGAAACTCTTACGGTTGGTCCTATTATTTGAACCATGTCGTCAATAATGGGGGGCACCTCCCGCCGTGCAGCTGCTACTGTGGTGGCATTCATTTGATGGGTATGAATAACGGCATTAATTTCTTTCCGTTGTTTATAGACTTCCGCGTGCAGATGATATTCTGACGAAGGCTTTATTTTCCCTTCGTATTGTAGTGTGTGGTAGTTCATTAGCACAATTTCCTCCGGCTTTAGGTTTTCATAAGTGCGACCACTGGGTGTAATCAGCATATTCTGTTCATCAACGCGTATGCTGATGTTGCCCCAACTTCGTGCCACAAGTCCTTCTGAAACCAGTCGGAGACCGGCTTTTATAATTTGTTCCCTTATTTCCTTAACTTCCATGATGGCTGTTTTTTTTCTTTTTGAATTTTAAGAAATTTTCCGAAAGGTAATAACTAATTTCTAAACGGACAGTTTGGTATTGGAAATCATGAAGCCCGGATTGATACCGTACACCCAGTTTCCAATTGCCAAGCCAATGTGTATATTTTAACCTGAGTACCAGAGGCCTGTCTTTAAAAACCACCGGCTTTTTAGGATTAATAATGATAAGCGTTCTGTTTCCAAAGTACCCGCTGTAGCCACTCATGCTTACGCCTAACATGTTTTTGCCAAAATGAAAATCCGTGCCTAAACCGTATAAAACAGCATCGTCCTGTCGGTTGTTGGGAAGGTTGGTTTGCCATGAGTAAAAGCCGAGCATACCATATAACCGGATATGATTTTTCATTCCCATGTCCAAATCTTTGCCCAGGGAAAGGTCGAAAAAATATCCGGGGGCATCTGTGTAGCGTGCATCATCCAGTTTGCCGCCGGAAGCTGTCCTTAACCCAATGCGAAAAGCCATATCGGGAAATTTTCTATTTTTAAGAATGTTAAATACGGTGGCAAAATAGGCATCGCCCACAGCAAAACCACCGGCTTTCTGGTTACGAACCCTGCGTTTAATCGCTTCTTCTTCAGTCATTTGATAGTGTTCCTGAATGATGCCCCAGGCTTCAACAGCAATTACCCCATTAATGACAGGAACGTATAACCTGCCGCCGACATCCTGTGTTTTGTCACCGGGATGAAAATGGGCATCGGTATAAAAGCGGATAAAAATCCTGTTTTGTACCTTCCCCTTTTCTGAAAAAGGAACCGGCAGTGCATTGGGGCCAAAATAGGCCGGCGAAAAAATCATGTAGTTGTCCCATGTGGTAACACCATCCCAGTTTTGATGCGTATTCCACCACGAATAATCCTGTCCGGAGACCCATTTTGGAAAGCTGTAAAATACTAACAAAGTCAAAAATAATGTAACGTAATTTTTTTTTATTCTCATAACGTTAACCAGTTTTTAATCAATTGGTTACCAAAGTCAGTCATGTAAGATTCTGGATGGAACTGTACGGCACGCACAGCAAATTTTCTGTGCCTGAAAGCCATAATCAGACCATTACTGTCTCTCATAAGTATCTCGGCTTCTTCTGGAAAGTTCTCTTCCTTAATATACCACGAATGATAGTGCCCGATTTGAAAATTTCGGGGAATATCTTGAAAAATCAGATCGTTTTGTAATATTATCCCCTCATTTTTAATACCGTGCATAGGTTTGGGAAGCAGGCTCAGTGTTGCGCCGAAAAATTCTAATAGCGCTTCAAAGCCAAGACAAATACCGAGAAACGATTTGTTTTGATGAAATTTTTCAATGAACGTCAATAGCTGTCCTGATTCTGATGCCACGCCAGGTCCGGGTGAAATCAATACCTTTTCAAATTGTTGTGAAGAGAGTGTTTCCAGCATATCATTTTTTACCAGCAGGTAATTTGTACATCCGGCCTTTTCAACACACTGAACCAGATTAAAGGTGAAAGAATCGTAATTATCAATAATAAGCAGCGACACGTCTTTTTTTTGCAAAGTTAAAAAAGGAGCGAAGAGTTGCCAGTGTTGAAAAACATCCTCCGGCTCAAAAGCATTTTTAGTACAGTCACTAATTACTTATTTTTGCTTTGCCAAAAAAGTAATATGAAAATCGGGGCAGGCTGAACCAATTATTTTCTCTGCGTACTTCTGCTGATGATGTGCTGATTGTAAAAAACGGGCTGGTAACCGACACTTCTTTTTGCAATGTTTTGTTCTTTAATGGAAAACACTGGCTTACGCCGGAACAACCCCTGCTGAGAGGAACACGTCGGGCTGCTTTGCTTGATCAGGAACAAATTCGGACGGCTGTTATCGGTGTAGAAGACCTGCATTATTTCACAAAAGTAAGACTTATCAACGCCATGATACGTTTTGAGGATTGTTTGGATATCCCTATGGATAAAGTCAGCTCATCATTTTTTAGTTTATGACTTTGTGGTCTTTCTTTTTCAATATCTTTGAGGGGTCAAACAGATTTTAGTTTTTCCGTTTTGTAAACAAAATTATTTCATGGAACTAACACATATTGAGCATATTGGAATAGCCGTAAAAGATTTACAAAAAGCTATTGATTACTACGAAAACGTGTTGGGCGTACATTGTTATGCCATCGAAGAGGTGAAAGAGCAGAAAGTTAGAACGGCCTTTTTCAAAGTGGGGCAAACCAAAATAGAACTGCTGGAAAGCACAGATGCGGAAGGGCCTGTGGGAAAATTTATTGAAAAAAAGGGCGAGGGGATTCATCACATGGCTTTTGCAGTACAGCATATTGACAAGGCATTGGAAGAGGTTGAAAGTAAGGGAATCCGCCTTATTGATAAGGAAACGCGGAAAGGTGCTGAAGGGCTGGATATTGCTTTTTTACATCCCAAATCTACTTTTGGAGTACTCACAGAATTTTGTGAAAAGAAAGCAGGCAAAGAATAGGCCGGCAGTTCTTTTTGCCGTTTTAAAAAAAGAATGAAATAATTTTTATATTTTTGAATACATAAAAACAACAATTACATGCTTATAATTGGTATTGCAGGAGGTAGTGGATCCGGAAAGACTACGGTAGTCAATAAAATTGTAGAAGCTCTTCCCAAAGACTCTGTAGCGGTGGTGTCGCAGGATTCGTATTATTACGATAATGGTGACTTGAGCCAGGAGGAGAAATTGAAAATAAATTTCGACCATCCCAATTCCATTGAATGGCCGTTACTTATCAAACATATTCAAATGTTGCAGGAGGGCAGGGATATCGAAATGCCAATTTATTCTTATGTTACCTGTGCCCGTGCCAGGGATACGCAGAAAGTAAAGCCTAAAGAGGTAATCATAGTGGAGGGAATTTTAATTATGTCCAATGCGAAACTTCGTAAATTACTCGATGTAAAGCTTTTTGTGTCAACTGATAGTGACGAACGGTTGATGCGGATTATCCGGCGCGATATACAACAAAGAGGCCGGAATTATGATGATGCACTGACCCATTATGCCAGTTTTGTGAAACCCATGCACCAGCAGTTTATTGAACCCACCAAACTTTATGCTGACGTTATTATTCCTCAGGGTGGTGAAAATAAAGTAGCGATTGATATGGTGGTTTCAAGAATAAAACTAAACCTGAAGGAACAGGGATATGAAATTTAAGCCAAAACATAGCGCTTTTGGTTTGCTTGTCTTTCTGCTGGTAATACTTTTTGCCGGAAGTTCATGTAATAAGAATCCCGGTATCCGTCCTGCTGAAACCTGGACTTATTATTCGTCTTCAAACTCAGGGCTGATAAACAATGAAATAACCTGCCTGACAAAAGACAGTAATGGAAATATTTGGATAGGAACAAGGTATGGTTTCTCTAAATTTGATGGGAAAAAGTTTACAAACTGGCAGGAAAACAACGGGTTGATTTATCATGATATTACAGCTATCGCAGCAGACAAGTCCGGAAATATATGGTTGGGAACCCCTTTTGGCGTTTCAAAATTTGATGGTCAGCATTTTACGAATTATACTACCCAAAATGGATTAAGTTCGAACAATGTATACTCCATTGCTGTTGATGATCAGAATGTTGTATGGATTGGAACGGGAAAGGGCGTATGTGCTTTTGATGGAAAAAAGTGGACTTATTACGAAAAAACAGGTGGACAGGCTCTGGTTAATAACCATGTACGATCGATTATGGTTGATAAGCAAAATCACAAATGGTTTGGAACGGAATATGGTGTTTCTGAATTTTATAATGGTACCTGGACAACATTTCTTTCCCCAAAAGCCTTGGCGAACTATGTTTTTACTGTTTTCCAGGATTCGAAAAACAATATGTGGTTTGGCACCATGGCAGGAGCACTTCGTTTGGATAATTCCGGCAATCAGATTGCCCTGACCACGAAAGATGGGCTGGTTTATAATCAGGTTGAGTGCATGGCTCAGGATAGCAGTGGTGCTATGTGGTTTGGAACACAGTTCGGAGTGTCAAAATATAACGGTTCCTCTATTAAAACCTATAACAAGGCTAACGGTCTTGCCGCTGACTGGACAACTGCTATTCTGAAAGATAGCAAAGGTGATATCTGGTTTGCCTCCGTTAATAAAGGATTATCTGTTTTGCATATTTCTCAATAATTATTCTTCCCAAAATTTTCTATCTTTGTTTTTCCAAAAAGTTACCTGCTTTTTTGCTGGTTTTATGTGGTTATGTTCATGAAGAAAAATAGTATAAAAAACCCCTGCATTCATGTTTGCACCCTTGATGAAGATAAGGTTTGTATCGGTTGCCACCGGAGTGTGGAGGAAATCAGAGGGTGGTTTACAATGACTGATGAGCAAAAACTACAGGTAATAACCAATAGCGATGAACGCCGCCGCGCGAAAGACACCAATAACTACGACCATTACGTTTAATGGTAATTTCATTCATTTTCCGATTTCGTAAAGTTACTCTCTGAATACA
>WFNG01000224.1 GCA_015488735.1 Bacteroidales bacterium
CCATGTTATTTCAGTTACAACAGGGCTGAGTATTTCATCTATTGCCACCGATAAAAAGATAAAAGCTGGTGGCATTTATTATATCCTTTCGCGTTCGCTGGGGTTGCCCATGGGCGGTTCCATCGGTATTACTTTGTTTATCGGAACGGCGTTGAGTATTTCCCTTTACATTGTGGGTTTTGTGGAGAATTTTCTGGATATTCCTACTATGCAGCACTGGCTTGGAATGGCGGGCCCAACCATTCAGAATACCCGCATTGTGGGAACTGTGGTTCTGCTATTGCTGGCGGTCATTGCACTTATCAGTACCAACTTTGCTATTAAAACACAATTTCTGGTACTCGGCGCCATCGTTTTGTCCCTGATTTCTGTTTTTGTGGGATTTTTTCTCCATCCGGCAGCAACTTCCGTAATGCCTGTCACACATTTTGCACCATTTAAGGATTTTAGTTTTACAGAAGTTTTTGCTATTTTTTTTCCGGCTGTTACTGGTTTTACTGCGGGTGTGGCCATGTCGGGCGATTTGAAAAATCCCAAAAAAGATATTCCTTCCGGAACGTTGATGGCTATTTTTTCGGGTTTGGTTATCTATTTGTTGCTGGCTGTTAGTTTTAATTTGTTTGTGGACAGGCAGCTACTGCTTACAAATTATAATTTTCTGATAACCATAGCCTGGTTTCCTTTTCTTGTGATTGCCGGTATTTGGGGGGCAACGCTTTCATCGGCTCTGGGTGGTATTTTGGGTGGCCCGCGGATTATTCAGGCCATTTCAAAGGATCATATAACACCTAAATTTCTGGGGAAAGGTCATGGCAAAAACAATGAACCCCGAAATGCGCTTATTTTTACTTTTTTCCTTTCGGAAATTGGTATCCTTATCGGTGATTTGAATGCCATTGCCGGGTTGGTTACCATGTTTTATCTTACTGCCTATGGATTTATTAATCTGGCTTTTGTTTTGGAAAAATGGGCCAGCGCCGATTTCCGTCCGAGCTTCCGTATTCCCGCCTGGGTAGGCATTATCGGATTTTTTACCAGCTTTATGATTATGTTTAAGCTGGATATGGCCGCCATGTTTGGCGCTTTAATTATTTTGGGTTTTGTGTTTTATCTCATCCGAAAAAAACAACTTCATCTTGCTATGGACGATATTTGGCCCAGTGTGATGGCCTCTGTGATACGTTCTGTACTTACCCGTTTTAAAAACATGCGTCTTACCGAAGCCAACTGGCGGGCAAATATTCTCTTGTTCAGCGGGGGAGAATCAAGTCGTCCGTATCTTGTGGCGTTCAGCAAATTTATCGCCGGGAAACAAGGACTTATCTCTAATTTTGATTTGGTGTTGGAACCGAATGCCAAACGTCTCTTCCCTTCTCATCACCAGGCTATTCCGGAAGAAGAAATGGATGGTGATGAAGCCATTTTTAAAAGAAGGCAAATGTGTAACGACATATATGGGGGCATGGAAAGTCTGTCGGCGACGTATGGATTTTCCGGAATGGAACCAAATACCGTGGTGCTGGGGTGGGGAAGACATACCAAAGATCCAATGCGTTTTGCGCAGATGTTGTATTACATCAAAGGTCTCGATTTGAATATCGTTATGCTTGACTTTGACAAACAAAGAGGGTTTGGCGATTTTAAAAAAATAGATGTGTGGTTGCGGGGGGGCTCCAACAACGGGAGCCTTATTTTTTCTCTTTTGAAATCTATCCATTTGTCCTATGCCTGGCGTAATGCCGTTGTCAGGATATTATTGATTACCGATAAAAAGCAGAAAAAGAAAGCAATAAAAGCCAGGATAAAAAACCTGTTAAACAAGCATCGTATGCCTGCTGATATTGAGATTGTTATTAAGATGAAGACCGACAACGTACATGATATTATTAAGAATAAGTCTATCGGAGCTGATCTGACAATTATGGGGATGGCTATGGTGCAGGTTGGAAAAGAAAAAGATTTTATTGAACGGGCGGATAGTTTGTACAACGATTTGGGGACGCTGGTCCTGGTAAAAGCGGCTTCGTTTTTTAGTGAACTTCATTTGGGCGACTGAGGGAAGAAGTATTTCCCCAACATCCACTTTCTGTTCTGGAAAGTACTTCCATAAACTTGTTCTAAATATCCTCTTTGTCTCTTTTACAGGTGTTAAATCCGTAATTTTGCATTGTTAAAAAATCAATGGACAATGATTACAAAACAGTTAACACATCCGCGCAGCATAGTAGTTGTGGGCGGATCAAATGATATTCAAAAACCAGGTGGTAAAGTGCTTAAAAATCTTCTTGATGGAGGTTTTGATGGCAAACTTTACGTGATGAATCCTAAAGAAAACGAGGTACAGGGTGTCAAAAGTTTCCCCGATCCCAAAGAAATGCCGGATGTGGATCTCGCCATTTTTGCCATCGCTGCAAAATATACACCTGATACGATAGAATTTCTCGCGCAAAATAAAAATACGCGTGCTTTTATTGTATTATCGGCCGGATTCAGCGAAGAAAGTCATGAAGGTAAATTACTGGAAGACCGCATGGTGGAGTCTGTTAACAAGGTAAATGGTTCGCTTATCGGCCCCAACTGTGTTGGTGTGCTGACGCCGCAATACCATGGTGTTTTCACACAACCTATTCCAAAATTAGACCCTAATGGTTGTGATTTTGTCAGCGGTTCAGGTGCGACAGCTTGTTTTATCATGGAAGCGGGAATTCCCAAAGGACTGACATTCAATAATGTGTATTCTGTAGGAAACTCTGCACAAATGGGAGTGGAAGAGGTATTGCAATATATGGATGAGACTTTTGATCCGGAAAAGGATCCGAAAGTCAAGTTGCTTTATTTTGAAAAAATTGACAAGCCTGATTTGTTGTTGAAACATGCCTCTTCGCTTATCCGGAAAGGATGCCGTATTGCTGCCGTGAAAGCGGGTGCATCGGAAGCCGGAAGCCGTGCCGCTTCTTCGCATACGGGTGCTTTGGCAGGATCGGATGCCGCTGCTGACGCACTTTTTCGCAAAGCAGGTATCGTGCGTTGCTTTGGCCGTGAAGATTTGATTAGTGTCGCATCTGTTTTCATGTATCCGGAATTGCAGGGAAAAAATATTGCCGTCATTACCCATGCCGGCGGTCCGGCTGTGATGCTGACGGATAAACTCTCTGCCGGCGGTTTGAATGTCCCTGCTATCAAAGGAAAAGATGCCGAAGAACTGAAGTCAAAGCTTTTTCCCGGATCTGCTGTGGGCAATCCCATCGATTTTCTCGCTACCGGAACGGCTGAACAATTGGGCACTATCATCGATTATGTAAATGATAAATTTGATGAAATAGATGCCATGGTGGTTATCTTCGGAACACCGGGATTGTTTGATGTTTATGATGTGTATGACTTGCTGGATGAGAAAATGAAATCCAGTAAAAAACCTATTTTTCCTGTTTTACCTTCCGTTTTAACGGCGAAAAACGAAGTAAAAGCTTTCGTGGAGAAAGGCCGTGTATATTTTCCCGATGAGGTGATGCTGGGCGAAGCGATGGCCAGGGTTTATCAGACGCCTAAACCTATTTCGGGAGACACTGTGCTGCCTGCCGTAAACGAAAAACAAATCCGCGCTGTTGTAGAAGAAGCTGCGGATGGCTATCTTGCTCCCGAAAAAGTAACGGCATTGTTGGATGCTGTTGGTATTCCCCGTGCCAAAGAGTTTACCACTTCGCGAAAAGAAGAAATTGTGCATTTGGCAGAAGAAGTTGGTTTTCCGTTGGTTATGAAGGTGGTTGGGCCGTTGCACAAATCCGATGTGGGCGGTGTGAGCCTGAACATCCGTGATAATAATAAACTGCTGAGTGAGATGGAACGTATGATGCAGATTGCGGGTGCAAAAGGTGTACTGATACAACCCATGCTGAGCGGAACGGAACTTTTTGCCGGTGTGAAGAAAGAAGACAAATTCGGGCACATGATTTTGTTCGGCCTTGGTGGAATTTTTATTGAAGTGCTAAAAGATGTCCGCACTACACTGGCTCCTCTGGGTAAAACAGAGGCATTGGCTGAATTGAAAAAATTAAAGAGTTACAAAATCATCCGGGGAGTTCGTGGAATGGAAGGGGTGAATGAAGAACTTTTTGTGGACGTTTTGATGCGGCTTTCGGCGTTGGTAAAAGCAGCTCCTGAAATTACCGAGATGGATTTGAATCCGCTGCTCGGTGGAAAACGCCAGGTGGTTGCCGTAGATGCACGCGTAAGAATAACTAAATAAGACATATACTGTTTCATTTTTAGCGTGTTATAATCATGTTGAATCCTGCGGTTTTTACAGGTATAGAGAGGTCGGGACAATCTTCCGGCCTTTTTTCTTTTGGGGAATTATTTGTAATTTTGACCTGCATTTAAAAACGGTTTTCCCGACCTGAAATGTCATATGATTTTACAGCTTAAATACTCAAATTATGAAAAATACACCGATAGATTACAACATTGTTACGCAAAAAATAAAGGAGAGCGGCCTGCGTTCAGTAGGCCGTGCCACTATTCGTGAAATTAAAAAACTGGTGGATGAAATTGAAAAATCCACCGGAGAAGAATTTATCCGCATGGAAATGGGTGTTCCCGGTTTACCGCCTGTACAAATTGGTGTGGATGCTCAGATTGATGCCTTAAAAAAGGGAGTAGCTGCGGTTTATCCCAATATACAGGGATTACAGGTTTTGAAAGAGGAGTTCTCGCGATTTCTGAAATTATTTATGGATATTGATGTGAACCCGGAAGGATGTATCCCGACAGTGGGTTCCATGCAGGGCGGATTTGCTTCTTTTCTATGCATGAGCCGTACCAACCGTCATCAGGATTCTACGCTTTTTATCGATCCGGGGTTTCCGGTGCATAAAATGCAGCATAAAGTCCTAAACCTTCGCTACGAAAGTTTTGATGTGTATAATTACCGCGGTAAGAAACTAAAAGCTAAACTGGAATCTTATTTTAAAACGGGCAGGTTTCATTCAGTACTGTATTCTAACCCAAATAATCCATCCTGGATTTGTTTTACTGAAGAAGAGTTAAAAATTATCGGTGAAATGGCGGATAAATATAATGTGGCTATTCTGGAAGATCTGGCTTATTTTGGGATGGACTTCCGGAAAGATTATTCCCAACCGGGGAAACCACCTTATCAGCCTACTGTAGCCAGGTATTCAAAGAATTATATTCTGTTTGTTTCCAGTTCTAAAATCTTCAGTTATGCCGGTGAGCGCATCGGGATGATGGCCATTTCCAACAACTTGTTTACTATGAGTTTGCCTGATTTGCGCCGTTTTTATACGACGGATAATCTGGGCTATTCGCTCATATTTGAAACGCTCTATCCACTTAGTTCCGGAACTGCACATTCGGCACAGTATGCTATCACAGCAGTGTTAAAAGCCGCCAACGAAGGTAGATTCAACTTTGTTGATTATGTGAAAGATTATGGTGTAAAAGCAAAGGAAATGAAAAAGATATTTCTGGATAACGGTTTTAAAATCGTTTATGATACTGACATTGATCAGCCAATAGCGGATGGCTTTTATTTCACTTTTTCGTATCCGGGGCTTGATGCCGAAACGCTGTTGCATGAACTGGCTTTTTATGGTATTAGCGCTATTTCGCTCCTGATAACGGGCAGTGAACACAAGGAGGGTATTCGGGCCTGTACATCCCTTGTCAGGCATGAGCAGCTTCCATTGTTGAACAAACGACTGGCTCAGTTTCGCAAAGACCATCCGGAAGAAAAGTAATAGAGTCCGGGTAAACCCCGGGTATTTTTCTCTCCATAATAAAAAAGCCTGTTCTCTAGAGTAGAACAGGCTTTTAAACAATGAAAACAAATTTTTATTTGGCCGGTGGTGTGTAAATGTTAGAAGTTACACGGTAACCAGGCTTATTCATATACCAATCCGGGTAGTCATTGCCACCGGATTCGGCCCATTGACCAAAATAATTGTATGCGTTAAGAATGTTGACCTGCTCATCCGGGTAGGCGAAGGAAACGGGTAGGTCAAGTGCCCATGGTAAATTATTCTTTGTCTGATAATATTTACCTGTAGCAGGGTCAGTGGCATCGGCATCTGTTCCGAAATAGGATGTGTTAACCAGATCAGTAGGCTTCTCTCCTGCCAAATGAATTTCTTTTCCCCGTTCGCCGTTAACAATCAGGAACGGATTGTAAGGTGCGGTACCTGTTGTGTTTACGGATACAGGATGAGCATAAAGAACGTGCAGTTGGTTGGTATCCGGTTTAACATAAGGTACACTTTGTTTGGTGTTGATAAACGCGGAACCGGAATTGCCTATTTCCCGAAAAGCATTATCGAACAAAATGATTACTGTATTGGTTTGTCCCTGCTCGGTGCCGTTTGCATTGTTGTGAATATAATTTTCGGTAAGATGTGTTCCTGTTACAGAAGCTACATTGGCCGGGTCACCACCAATCATAAGCCCAAAACCATTTTTCATGCTGGCACCAACAGCGCGTACAGAATAGTCTGTATAAAATTCAACCAGTTGGTTTGATGCATTCAGAACTGATTTAAAGTGATAATCCAATACCAGGTCGTTAAAGTCGTAATCACCTTTTCCAGGCCACAAATCTTCAAAGGTAACGGTTCCCCATCCTGTCTGGTTAGGATAGTAAACGTTGAAAGCACGTGTAGCATCGTTGGGATAATCATCTTCATTATCCGGAACGCCATCGCCATCAGAGTCTTTAAC
>WFNG01000225.1 GCA_015488735.1 Bacteroidales bacterium
CATGGCAACAATCGCAATGGAAAGCAACAATATAGATAGCAATACTGTTTTCATGTGTTTTTTGGGATGTTCCGTTTATTTCTCTGTGAGATTAAGAATAAACCGTTAATACCAGCTTCCTGTGCCCGCCATACCGCCGGAACTCACAAAGATAAATCCCCTGCCAGGTTCCTGTATTCAATTGATGATTCGTAATAGGAATGGTAAGTGACGTACCAAAAACAGCCGATTTAAAATGTGCCGGCATATCATCAGCTCCTTCCAAAACATGAGTATAAAAAGGGGCGCCTTCGGGGGCAATGCGGTTAAACAGCGTATCCAGGTCGATGCGCACATCGGGGTCGGCATTTTCGTTGAGCATCAAAGCTGCCGAGGTGTGTTTCAGAAAAAGGTTGAGCATAGCCATTTCCGGCAATTCGCCCAACGCATCGAGTACCAGGTTGTCAATCAAATGAAATCCTTTGGAAAAGGCCGGAAGGACAATCTCTTTTTGTTTTACCATGTACCGTTTATTTTAAGCTAAAATTTGATATTTTTCAAAATAAGTTACAATAGTCGTCCGGTCGTAACAATTTATTTAACAGGTCGTCCAAGCGGACGCTTGTGACAGACCGTCCAGGCGGACGCTTATGATAGGTCGTCCAAGCGGACGCTTGAACGAGTATTGTGTAAAAGTTAAAGCCCCACAGATAGCAGGGCTTTAACTTAAGATACTGGTTTATCGACAAACTATTTGATGCCGGCAACTTTTTCCAGCATATCGGTAGTCAGCGATTTCGGTCTTTCGATAGCATAACCCAAAGCCCTGTCCCAGGTAATGTTAGCAAGGACGCCCATGGCCCTGCCTACACCAAACAGAACAGTATAGAAGTCATATTCGCGCAAGCCATAATGCCATTGGATAACACCGGACTGGGCATCCACATTTGGCCAAGGATTCTTGGCTTTACCCTGTTTCACCAAAATATCGGGAACAACGTCATACAAACGGGAAACAAAAGCAAAAATCGGGTCGTCCGGCAGATGTTTCAGGCAGAACTCACGTTGCGACATGTAACGCGGGTCGGTTTTACGCAGTACGGCGTGTCCGTACCCCGGGATCACCTGGCCGCTGTTCAGCGTTTCCCAGACAAACTCTTTCATTTTTTCTTCCGAAGGCAATTTGCCATCCATTTTCTTCATCACACCCTGAATCCATTTCAACACTTCCTGGTTGGCTAATCCATGCAAAGGACCGGCCAGTCCGCCGAGACCGGCAGAAAGTGAATAGTAAGCATCGGAAAGTGCAGAAGCTACCAGGTGCGTGGTATGTGCTGACACATTGCCTGATTCATGGTCAGAGTGAATAATGAAATACATACGGGCCACATCATCATAAGGTTCAGGTAATCCCATCATGTGGGCAAAGTTTCCACCCATATCAAGATCGGGGTCAGGAGCAATATGAACATCTCCTTTGTATTTCATACGATAGATGTAAGCCGCAATCATGGGAAGACGGGCAATAATATCGGTAGCATCCTCGTACATAGGTTCCCATGCTGTCATTTTATTAAATCCTTCAGCATAAAATTTGGCAAATTTGGATTCGCGTTGCATAGCCAAAACAGCAGCGGAGAACATGGTCATGGGATGAGTGTCGCGTGGCATAGCTCTCAGTACATCAAACACATACTGCGGAACATTTCTTCTTTCTTTGAATTCTGCAACAATTTCCAGTGTTTCGTCCATAGTCGGAACATCACCGGTAAGCAGATAATACCAAAAAGCCTCTACGTAAGGATAATCTTTACCTTCGGGTTTGGGAATAACAGCCATTACTTCGGGAATAGTCCTTCCGCGGAAGCGAATACCTTCCATAGGGTCAAGATAAGAAATGTCGGTTGCCAGGCCTTTAACACCCCGCATTCCGTTAATGGTTTGCGAAATGGTTACTTCACCCACTTTCACATCACCGAATTCTTTCAGCAGACGGGTTGTCCTTGGTCTGTGGGCTTCAATTTTTTCTTTTAATTTTTCTTTTAAAGTTGCCATAAGTCTTTAATTTTTATTCAGCATCAGCTGATATTAATGAACGAAAACTAAAATATAAACACCCTTTACTTTTTCGTTTCAGGTGTATTCAACACGCTTCAAAGATACGACAAAATACTCCAGTATATTTACTTTATATCTACTTACATCCAATATTTTTACATGTTCTAAATTGTAAATCCGGCTCCATCTTTCAGCTTTTTATGATATTTTCGTAAAAAGATAAGAAGCAATCTGAATTACAAAAATATATTGCTAATTCGAGTTTTTCCTGCAATTTTGCAAAGAGAATGATTGCATAATTATTTTGCTGCTTATCAAACGTATTTTTAACCTTTAATAAAAGTTCCATGAAAAATAATTCATTTAAAATTAACTGGACCAAAGTAGATGAGGCACCTGCATTGGCCAGTTATTCATTTTTGCCCATCGCCAGGGCTTTCACCAAATCGTCAGATGTAGAAATTGAAACCAGTAACATTTCACTGGCAGGCCGGATACTCGCAAATTTTCCCGATGATCTGAAAGATAACCAAAAAGTTGTAGATGCTCTTGCACTGCTGGGCGAATTGGTCCTCCAACCGGATGCCAACGTCATCAAACTTCCCAACATCAGTGCATCGGTACCTCAGTTGAAAGATGCCATTAAAGAGTTGCAAAGTAAAGGTTTTGCCGTACCCGATTATCCCGAAGAACCCAAAACGGAAGAGGAGCGTAAACTTGCCGAACGCTATTCAAAAGTTCTGGGAAGTGCCGTGAATCCGGTATTACGTCAGGGTAACTCCGACCGTCGGGCAGCCGGTTCGGTGAAGAAAAATGCGCAAAAGCATCCTCATAAGCTCATGAAACCATATAGCAGCGATTGCAAAACGCATGTGGCTCACATGGAAACCGGCGACTTCTACGGAAACGAAAAATCCGTTGTTACCGAAAAAAGCGTTCCGTTTAAAATAGAGCTGGTTGAACCTGACGGGAACGTCCTTGTATTGAAAGACGGACTTGAATCGAAAGATGGAGAAGTGCTGGATGGTACTTTTATGAACACAAAAGCTTTAAGGGCTTTTTATGCCGAACAAATTGAAGATGCTAAAAGACAAAACGTCTTGTTTTCGGTGCATTTGAAAGCCACCATGATGAAAGTTTCCGACCCCGTTTTGTTTGGCCATGCAGTAGATGTATTTTTCAGAGAGGTTTTCGAAAAATATGCCAAAGAGCTAAACACCATTGGATTTAACCCTAATCTCGGACTCGGTGATCTTGATAAAAAGCTGGAAAAACTTCCTGCTGAAAAGTGCGAAGAGATTAAAGAGGCCATCAGGGAAGCTTTCAAAACAAAACCCGATGTGGCTATGGTTGATTCTGCCAACGGCATCACTAACCTGCACGCACCCAACAAAGTCATCATCGATGCTTCAATGCCTGTCGTTATCAGGGATGGCGGTAAAATGTGGGGGCCTGATGGTCAGCTGCACGAAACCAAAGCCGTGATTCCGGACAGATGCTATTCCACCTTTTATCAGGTAGTTATAGACGACTGCAAAGTCAACGGCCAGTTTGACCCCACTACCATGGGCAACGTATCCAACGTGGGGCTTATGGCCCAGAAAGCCGAAGAATACGGCTCCCATCCCACCACTTTTGAGATTCCTGCCAACGGTACTGTCAGAGTTGTTGACGGTAACGGAAAAGTACTCATGGAACACGTTGTTGAAAAAGGCGATGTTTGGAGAATGTCAAGGGCAAAAGACATTCCCATAAAAGACTGGGTTAAACTGGCCGTTAGCCGTGCCAAAGCAACCGGTTACCCAACCATTTTCTGGCTGGACAAAAACAGGGCACACGATGCACAAGTCATTAAAAAGGTAGAAACCTATTTGAAAGATCACGACCTGAGCGGGTTGGATATCCGTATTATGTCGCCGGATGAAGCCATGCGGTTTACCTTAAAAGAGGTAAGAAAAGGCAACAACGTTATCTCCGTTTCGGGCAATGCCATCAGGGATTACCTGACCGACCTTTTCCCCATTCTCGAACTGGGTACCAGTGCCCGCATGTTGTCTATCGTTCCTTTGCTTGCCGGTGGCGGGTTGTTTGAAACCGGTGCCGGCGGCTCCGCTCCCAAGCACGTACAGCAATTTTTGAACGAGGGACATTTAAGATGGGATTCTTTGGGCGAGTTTCTGGCCCTGATGGTCTCCCTCGAATTTATGGGCGATAAATACAATAACCCGCGGCTGAAAGTGCTCTCTAAAGCGCTGGACAAAGCTGTTGAAGTTTATCTGGAGAATGAAAAATCGCCTTCGCGCAAAGCAGGTGAACTGGATAACCGGGGCAGTCATTACTTCCTGGCTCAATATTGGGCTGTTGCTTTGGCAGAGCAGAATGAAGACCAGGAGCTTAAAGCACAATTTGCCGATATTGCCAAACAATTGACAGAAAACGAAAAAGCAATTGTCCATGAAATTATGGGTTCCGAAGGTAAACCTACCGATATCGGCGGCTATTACCTGCCCGAAGATCCATTGGCAGAAAAAGCCATGC
>WFNG01000226.1 GCA_015488735.1 Bacteroidales bacterium
CCATCAAAACAATGTCGATTCCCGGATGATTTTTACAAAAATCGATGGCCTCTTTAGCTGTTTTAGCGTAAAAAGTATTCAGGTTAAAGCCTGAATTTTTCAGGATTAAATTGATGTACAGATAATTTACTTCCTCATCATCAACAATGAGGATGGTATATTCCTTCAGGTATTTTTCTACTTCTATGTTGTCTTTCAGGTTTACAGGAATGGCGAAATAAAATGAAGTACCCTTTCCTTTTGTGCTTTTAACCCATATTTTGCCATTGTGCTTTTCAATAAACTCCTTACATAAAATTAAACCCAGGCCTGTCCCTTTCTCATTTTCTGTTCCCCTTGTTGATATGGTTTCGCCTACATCAAACAATTTGGCTTGTGCCTTTTTCGGTATTCCTACACCCGTATCGCTAACCATTACTTCAGCAAATTTCTGATTGCTTTTTGTGGTTTTCAGCTTTGCTGACAGGGTGATGGTTCCACCCTTTGGCGTAAATTTAATGGCGTTGGACAACAAATTTCTGATAATAGTAGAAAGCATGGATTTATCTGCATAAACATAGAATTTGTCAGGAATTTGATTGCTAAATGTTATTGATTTGTTGAGAATTGATTGATTTAATAGTTTTCTTGTATCGTTGGCCAGCAGATACAGGTTGGTTTTTTCAGGTTTAAATTCAATGGCACCTCTTTGCGATCTGGACCATACGAGCAGGTTTTCCAATAATTTGTAGGAGCTGTTAATGCCGTTGCGTATAATGTTTAAAAATTCCTTTTGTTCTTCATTGCTGTAATCATCAAAATTTTGGTACAACAGGTTTGAGAAACCCAGCAGTGTATTAAATGGCGCTCTTAAATCATGTGTAATAATTGAAAAAAATTTATCCTTTGTTTTATTGCTTTTCTTTAATCTTTCTTCTTTTTCTATCAGGTCTTGTTCCGCTTTTTTATGGCTGGTTATGTCTACGGATTCTTGTATGTAATTGATTATTTCGTTTCTGTCATTGTAGAGCGGAAAAACATAAGCTGCTTCCCAATACATCTCCCCGTTTTTCTTTTTGTTATAAAACTCTCCCCGCCATTCTTTTCCTGAGGTGATGGTTTCCCATAACTCTTTATAAAAAGAATCGGGATGAAATCCTGATTTTAGCATTCTGGGATTGTGTCCGATTACTTCTTCCGGTGTGTACCCGGTAAGTTCCGTAAATCTTGGATTTATGTATTCAAGATTACCATTTAAATCTGTAATGGTGACAACGGAAGGACTTTGCGTAATAACCGTAGAAAGTTTTCGGATTTTTTCTTCTGCCTTTTTGCGTTCGGTTAAATCTCTTACGGCAGTTATCCGTACTTTTCTGCCTTTGTATTCAAACATTCGTCCCATAAACTCTGCGGGAAATTTTGTGCCATCTTTCCGTAAGGCAATGGCATCGTAAGGTTTTTCATAACCTGAGAGCATATTTTGTTTAACAATTTCCTTGCTTTCGGGGGCAATAACCGCTGTCCCGAAAATACCTATCAGCTCTTCGTATGAATAGCCAAATAACCGGCTTGCAGCCTCGTTTGTTTCTATACATATACCTTTATCGCTAATGAATATGGCTTCGTAAGTAGCTTCTGATAAGGCTTTCAGACGGTTTTCGCTTTCTATTAATTTTTTCTCTATTTCTTTTTCTTTGGTAACAATTCTCCCATGTCCTACTGTACCAATTATGTTTCCGGTTTCATCAAAAATAGGTGCTTTGTAAACATCCAGAAAAAGGAATTCGCCTTTTACGTTGCCATATTCATTAAAACGTTGAGGCCTTTTATTTTTTAACACAACCTCGTCAGAATTCACACAAACTTCGCCAAAGGTATGCCAGTCTTTTCTTTCGGGATGCAGATTACGTTGTCGTTCAGCAAAATACATGTCTTTTTTACCAATGGGTTCTTTGGTGTCTTTTGCTACCAACAGCTTTTCGCAGACAGCTTTGTTTACGAAGGTAAAATTGCCTTCCATGTCTTTGGCCCATACGAGATCCGGAATATTGTCTGACATCAAACGAAATTGATGTGAAAGTTGTTTGTATTTTTCTTCGCTTTTTTTCAGTGCTTGTTCTGCATTTTTACGTTCAGTAATGTCTTCCATTACTGTGTAAATCTTCGTTATTTTGCCCAAATCATCTTTTAACGGAATAATATAACTGAACAAAAACGATTCTTTTTTCCATTTTGATTTATAGCAAACTTCCTTTGTGACTATTTTTCCTGACTTTATACACTCTAGCAGCACATCGGCATAGCCGTTTTTGACAAGTGCCGGAAACTTAAGGACATTTATTCGTTTTGTTGCTTCTGCAGAAGGTGAACCAAGAATATTTAAAGCAGACTGGTTAACTTCAAGTATTTTTCCATCCGGATTGGCAACGTATATTCCAAGAGGTGCATTTTCAAACAACAGACGAAAGTTTTTTTCGCTTTCTTTGAGTGTTTGTTCCGCTTTTTTTTGTTCTGTTACATCCTGTATAATTCCGGTCATCTGGATAGGATTGCCTTCTTTATCCCGCTCTATTACAGCCTCTTCGTGAATTATCCGTCTTTCATTGTCTTTTCGGATAATTTCATACTCAACATTGTATGGGTTTTTGTCTGAAAGCAGTGCCTGTTGTGTTTTTTCGGTTATCATTTGCCGGTATTCCGGAATAACCATTTTAAGAAAACTGTTGAAGTTCATTTTCCTGCTTTGCGGTTTTAGCCCAAAAATTTTGTAGGTTTGGTCCGACCACCACGACTCATCACTATTGGTATCCTGAATCCAAATGCCTATACCGGCAATTTCTTGTATGCGATTCAGCAATATTTTTGTGTTTGTGAAGTGTTTATCCATTTTAGATGTCTGATTTCTTTTCAATATATTGGTTTATTAACTTGATAAGTTTTACTTTGTCGATGGGTTTTGTAATATAATCATTACAACCGGCGGCGATGGCTTTTTCGCTATCGCCCGTAAGGGCATAAGCTGTTTGGGCAATAATGTGTACTTTTTTATTAAACTTACGGATTGACCGGGTAGCTTCATAACCATCCATTTCCGGCATCTTTAAATCCATTAGAATAATGTCTGTTTCCGGATTGTCTTTACATATTTCGATGGCTTCTTTTCCTGTTTTGGCATAATGTATTTTCCCGAATCTGCCTTTCAAAATTGTTGTAAGAAACAGGGCACTTGTATCCTCGTCTTCCACAATAAGCAATTCCAGGTTTCTTTCTTTTAGTACATCTGGAAAGTTCTTCTGCTCTTTCTGAGATACCCGGGCGTTTTGCTTTTCATTTGTAGGGTAAGGAAGGGTAAACATAAATTTTGCTCCAACGCCTTCTTTGGATATGAGCCATATTTTACCGCCAAGCATTTCAACATAAGCTTTGGCAATGGCGAGCCCCAGTCCTGAGCCTTCCATGGCTTTTGTGTCTTTTATGTCTGCTTGTTCAAACCGGTTGAATACAGCTTTTTGCCTGTTTTTGGGAATACCGGAGCCTGTGTCTTTCACGAAAAATTCAAGAAAATTACTTTTCAGGGAATAGCCAAAGGTGATGCTTCCGCTGTCGGTATATTTTATGGCATTTTTAATCAGGTTGGTCAATATGCCATGAAGCTTGGCACCGTCTGTGAAAACATGGGATTTTTCATTGGGAAGTGCGGGTAACATGTTTAGGGTCAGTCCTTTTGCGTTGGCTTCAGGTTTGAAAAAATTCAGGAGCTCATCCAGAAGATGGTTAATAGCGGTTTCTGCTTTTGAGACTTTCATTTGTCCTGCTTCAATTTTTGAAATGTCAATCAGGTCGTTTATGGTGTTCAGTAATCTTTTTCCGCTTTGATTTATGATGGTGGTAAATTGTTGTCTTTCTGCCGGGTTAATTTCCGGATTGTTAAGCAGGTTGGTAAAACCAAGGATGCCATTCATGGGCGTACGGATTTCGTGGCTCATATTAGCGAGAAACGCACTTTTAAGCCGGTCGCTTTCCTGTGCTTTTTCAAGTGCTGCTTTTAACGTTTCTTCAGCTTTTTTACGGTCGGAAATGTCGATATGTGTCCCGACGGTTAAGTTGGTAACTTTACCGTTTTTATCACGGATGGTGTTTCCGCGCGACAAAATCCAAACCCAATGGCCATCGCTGTGCCTGAGCCGAAAAATATTTTCGTACATGCCTGGCGAACTATTCTTAAGATAGTTGGAAAAGTGGTTGCCCGCATTTTCACGGTCAGCAGGATGTAACAGGCTGAGCCATGTTTCTTTTAAATTAGCCGTTCCGCTAAAGTTATAATCATTTATATCCCGGCCTAACATGCTAAAATATTCAGGACTGCACCATAAAAAATCAGTATCAAGATGATATTCCCATGCCCCTGTATTTGAAACGGCTATAAGTGCTTTGTACCGCTCGCTACTGATGGTTAATGCCCTGATGTTTGTTTCTAGTTGCTGATTTGTGGCTCTGAGTTGTTGTTCCGTTGCCTGTAGCTGTTGGTTTAACGCGTCCAGTTCCTCATTTTGCAGCCTGTATTTTTTACTGAGTTTGGCATGTTCCAGAAGCTGATTGTTTAGTATGTACTCCGTTTCTTTTTGGTGCGTGATATCCACCACATAAACAGATACGCCAATGATTTCGTTATTATTTTTATCGATAACGGGATTATAGTGGTTTTCGTAAAAGGTCCTTTTTAAATTTTTATCTCCGTATTCCTCTTGTAAAACAAAATGGCTGCCCTCCAGAGCCTGGTCAAAATTAGCTTTGGCTTTTTGGCGGTCTTTCCTGTTTTTTATAAAGTCAAGCATGTTGTCTCCGCGTTCTATATTTACCCCCCAGATTTCTTTCATGGTTTGCTTGTGTGAAACGGTAAAATCCAGATAGCAATACTGTTTGTCCAGAGCAAAAACAATAATTTTTTGCGGGCTTTCAAGAATGGCATTTCTTAAAAGAGATAACTTTTTGAACTTTTCTTTGGCAGCCTGGGCCTGTTCCTCTGCTGCTTTGAGTTGCTGGTTGGCGGCGCGAAGTTGTTGCTCGGTGGCTTCAAGCTGCTGGTTAGCTGCTCTGATTTGTTGTTCTGTTGCCTGAAGTTGTTGGTTGGATGTACTTACAGCCTTTTTTGATTTTTCTGCTTTTTCAAGGGCTTGTTTTAACGTGTTTATTTCATTTAGAAGCTCTTCTCTGGTTTTGTTCATTTTAATTTTCATTATTAAATTTCCATAATGTTTTTTTGCTACTGTCTCCAACGGTGTAACAGGCAATTCCTTTTTCCGTGTTGAGCGAGGCAGTTCGTCTTTCAAAACCACCCAAAGCAGTTGCCCTGATGGTTAATTTTTTTTCTTTAATGAAATTAAGAACACTGTCAACCACATCTTTTGCAATGGTGTCGTCAGGCCTTTTCAGTACATTGGCGCCGCCTGCCAGACAAACTTCTATATTTTTGGATGAAGCCCCTTGTTTATGGAGCAGGCCGAGCAGGTTATCGATGGCATTGCCTGCATACTTGTTGTTATCACGGGTACTTTTTCCGGTAGGTTTTCCAGGAAGCATTATGTGTGTCATGCCGCCGGATTTTGTTGTTTTGTCGTAAGCCATTACTGCAACGCAAGAACCCAGCGGACTGGATATTAATAACCTGTTTTGTGAGCTGATGACTATTTCACCGGGAGAAACGTATTTGACTTGCCCGGCTTCTGATATATTTTGTTCTCTAAACATTTTAGCGTTTTGCCTTACTAAAGTTATGGCTAAAAGTATAAAATTTATTTTATTCTGATTGGTCGTTTATAATATTGCCGAAATGACTTGAATAGGCTATAGTTACTGTGTTTGTTCCGTCTGCTTTTTCTTTTGTGCTTTTGATGTATTATGGAAGTATTAAGTCCCCTTAAGTTAATAAACGTAAAAAATCTATGAGATTATAAATTTCTGTGCCTTAATTTTTCCCAGTTTTTTGTAACAAGAAAGCTACTGCTCATGTTTTCATATATTTCTTTGAAAAGGTTGGCAGGCATGGTCAGCGTCATGAGGTCTTTGGGTAAATTTTTCCTAACCGATATGTCATGTAATCCCCAAACAGCTTTTTTTTCTCCTTTGTTTGCATATTCTAATGGGATGGTAAATATTGACATGCAGGCTGAGGCAAATTTTGTAACAATTCGTTCTTCCATTGGTGCGTCATAGGCTATCAAATAAACCAAGGCCGAAAGCTGGTCTGCATTGGCAAAGAAGATTACCAAAACGGGGTCTTCATTTTTTGGAAATAATTCCAAAGGTTTGAAAACGATCGTATTGGCGCGTTTTTCTTTGGGAATATAACTTTTAACAAATTCTTTGGCTGTTTCCGGACTTTTTAAAAGGTGTTCCGGCTCACGTCCGAAAACAGATTGGTTGGACAGAAAATTTTCGATACCTGGAAAAATCCATTTTGAATAACCGAGGTAAAAAGCAGCACAGGGCAATCCTGTAGTATTGGCATCGATAGCCACCACTTTGCCTTTTGCACTTTGAAAAATCAATGGCGTAATACATCCTTTTCTGTTATCCTTAAAGTGTAGGGCTTTATCTGGCATCTTTTCTGAAAATGACATGCCGACAGGTGAAAACTTCATTCCCAGTTTCTCCTGCATTTCCATGCCCATTTTTTTAAAATTATTCATTGTACTGTCCTCGTTTTATGATTTTTTTTTTTCGTTATCATGCTTGTTTGTATGAAATGGGCTGAAACCAATTTTTAATTTTTGAAAACAGCCTTCCGTGCTATAAGCCACATACTCAGTCCCCGGCTTATCATAAAGATATGTAATGCGAGCCATAGCCCGTTGTTTCCCAAGTGTGGAAAAAATAGATAAAAGGCGGGCAGAAAGACAAAAATTGCCGATAAAATCATGGTGTTGCGCATGGCTTTTGCCGCGGTAACACCAACGTAAATACCATCCCAAATAAAGGCAGCAATGCCTGTTGCCGGAAGCAGGACGACCCACCAATAGTATTCTTTTGCAAGATTTAATATTCCTTTGTTATCTGTCAAAACGTACATAAAATATTTTAATCCGATGAAATAAATCAAGCCGGTTAACACTGCGATGCCGAAACCCCAGATAAAGAGGCGGTTTACGGTATTTTTCAGCATCAGAATACTTCCCGACCCTTTGGCTTTTCCTGCTAAAGCTTCTCCTGCAAACGCAAATCCATCAGCAAAATAAGAGAAGAAAAAGAAAAATTGAAAAAGCAGTGTGTTGACTGCCAGTGTCTTGTTGCTAATACGTGCAGAGATGCTTGTGAAGAAAGTCAGTACAAAAATGAGCAGGAGTGTCCTGATGAAAATGTCACCATTGACTTTGAAGAATATTATCAGGCCTTCTTTTTTCAGCAGAATATTGAGTGCGATACGATGTGCGAAGGCTTTGTATTTTTTCAGGAGAAATAGTATGGCCATCAGCAGTCCGGTATATTGGGCAATTACGCTGGCCAGTGCCACACCATTGGAGTGCATGTGAAAAGCATACACAAACAGAAAATTAAGTCCAATGTTTACGCTGTTCACAACAATGGCAATGGCCATGGGAATACGTGCATTTTGCATGCCGAGAAACCAGCCGTAGAAGCTGTATAACATGAGTGTTGCCGGGGCGGCATAAATACGAATGTAAAAATATTGCCGGGCCAGACCGGTTACCCGGGTACTGCCATCGAGCATTTTAAAAGCTATCCACTGGATGGGATATTGTAAAATGATGAGTCCGAAAGCCAGTAGCAGCGCCACCAACAGCGAACGGTAGAGGCCATGGTGCAGTGCTTTGTTGTCTTTGGCACCAAAGGATTGTGCCGTGAAACCGCTGGTACCCATGCGCAAAAAGCCGAGACTCATATAAAGTACATTAAAAATAGTTGTCCCCAGGGCTACAGCGCCCACGTAAACTACACTGTCTGTTTTCAGATGTCCCATCAGTGCAAAATCGGCCATTCCCAATAGTGGAACGGTAAGATTACTGATGATATTCGGAACCGCCAGCCGTAGTATTTCGTGGTTTAAAGATATTTTGGCGGTGGCCATGGGAGAGTGGTTATCGTTTGTGAAGGCCGCACTCTTTGGTTTCGGGATTTTCCCACCACCAACGTCCGGCACGGATATCTTCGCCTGGTTCAATGGCACGTGTACACGGTTGGCATCCAATGCTGGCAAAGCCTTTTTTGTGTAGTGGATTTACAGGTACATTATGCTGGTTTACATAGTCCCAAACCTGCTTCTCGCTCCAGTCGATAAGGGGATTAATTTTTACCAGTCCGTTGGCCTCATCCCATTCAACGGTATTCAGGTTTTTACGTGTTACAGCTTGTCCACGGCGAAGTCCGGTAATCCATGCTTCCAAATTCCGGGTAGCACGTATAAGCGGCTTTATCTTTCGCAGTTGGCAACATAATTTCCGGTTTTCTATACTGTCATAAAACAGATTGATTCCTTTTTCTGCCACCATTTTTTCCACATCGGCAGGATCGGGAAAGAAAATCTCGATGGTAATATTGTATTTTTTGGCAGTCAGGTCAATCAAATCATAGGTTTCGGGAAACAGCCGACCGGTATCCAGTGTGAAAAATTTTGCTGTTTTGTCAATTTCGCTCATCATGTGGGTGAGCACCTGGTCTTCAAGCCCC
>WFNG01000227.1 GCA_015488735.1 Bacteroidales bacterium
AAGCAATAAGAGAGGGATGAAGCCGCAGTTGAAGAATATTAAAGATTTTCTTTCCGTTTTCTTTTTCAATTTCTTCAAGGCCATCCAGGTTCCAGGGATTCAGGACGAGTGGTTTTTCACAAATAGCGTTGGCACCATTTCGAAGGGCAAGACGAATATGGGCATCGTGCAAATAGTTGGGAGAACAGATGCTGACGTAATCCACTTTCCCGGACTTTGTACGCCGTAACTTATCCAAATGGCGATCGAAACGCTCAGGTTCGGTAAAAAAATCTGCCGTTGGGAAAAAGGAATCGATAATACCCACGCTGTCAAAAGGGTCGAGTGCAGCCACCAAATTATTTTCGGTTTCTTTAATGGCTTTCATGTGCCTCGGAGCGATGTATCCGGCGGCTCCTATCAATGCAAAGTTTGTTGCCATGAAAATATGTTTATATTTTTGCAAAGATGCAAAATTTCCCCCTTGTGAAAAAAGGAAGATACCTTTCAATTAAAAAACCCCGGCCTTTTGAACCGGGGTGAAATTATAACTTTATTTACGACGTCTGAAAAGGCCCTTTTTCTTTTTGGGGGTATCATCGGTATAATATCCGCTGCCTTGCTTACCATAGCCATAACCGTAACCATAGCCATAACCGTAACCATAACCGTAACCATAACCATAACCGCCTTCTATACTGATGTCGTTAATAACAACGTTCATCTTCATGCCCCGATCTTCGATGTCTTTGCTAAGCGCGCCAAAAACCCGTTTATTGGTATAGTTCTGACGAACGAGATAAATATTCACATCGGTGAATGGCATTAGCAGGAAAGCATCGGTGACCAGTCCAACAGGAGGGGTATCAATAATGATATAATCGTAACGGTTTTTCAGCTCTTCAAAAAGAGCCTCATTTTGGTCAGAAGCAATAAGTTCTGCAGGATTGGGCGGAACCGGTCCGGCCATAATAATATCCAAATGCTCAATCTCACCGGAAGGTTGAATGATATCATCCAGACTGTCTTTGCCAATTAAATAAGAAGTAATTCCTTTGTCATTGTCCAGCTTAAAATCATGGTAAATTTTGGGTTTACGAAGGTCAAAGCCAAGTAAAACAGTTTTTTTTCCATACTGCGCATAAACACTGGCCAGGTTCATGGAAACAAATGTTTTACCGGCACCGGACATGTCGGCCGTAACCATTATGGTTACCGGCATCTTACCGCGAACCAGATATTGAATATTGGTACGCAACGAACGGAAAGATTCGGAGACACTGGACTTGGGGTAATGGGCTACGACGAGTTGGGTATCTTTGTTGCTGTGCAGCAACTGACCGATGATGGGAAATTTTGAATTTTTTTCCACATCTTTACGCTCAACGATTTTATCATTCATATAATCTTTGCCCAGCACATATATCACCGGAAAAGCGATACCTAATATGAGTGCAATAAGATCGTTTAATGGTTTTTTTGGGAAAACAGGTGCGTTACTGATATCGGCCCTTGCTTTGTCTATAATTTGATTATCCGGCATATTGGAGGCTTTGGTGATTTGTGCATCCGACCGCTTTTCCAGTAAAAAAGTATAAATATTGTCTGCCAGTTTAAATTTCCGCTCAAAGTTGAAAAGCTCTCTTTGGGTTACCGGCAATTCGTTGAGCCGTAAACTGATTTTTCTAATTTGCCGGTTGATGTCAGCAATAGCTTCATTGGAATTCTTAATAATATTGGTAACATTTTCGATAATGGCACGTTTGGTGCTCAATATCTGGCTGTTGATAGTAATAATCGAAGGACTCTTTTCTGTGGAATAGAGCAATGCTTCCGCTTTTTTATTGAACAATTCTATCAGTTGGGCTACCAGTGCATTCAAAGCGGGATCTTCAATTCCCATGGCTGAAGGGGCAACAAGGTTGTTCAGATTGGATTCATTCTTTTTTATATAATCTTTCAGGTTATTATAGTATTGAGATTTCACCAAAAGTTCGGCCCTTTGCTTTTCCAAATCACTCATATACTGAAAAACCTGTTGCGACTGAAAAGAGATATCCATAACCTCCTTTTTAGATCTGAACCTCTGGAGGTTCATCTCTGCCGACTTTAATGTGTCTGAGATAATTCCCAACTGACCGTTGATAAATTTAATGGTATTTTCGGCAATTCTGTTTTTCGTCTCCAAATTTCTGTCCAGATATTGCTGGGTCATCATGTTAAGATAATCTACAGCCTTGGGCAAAGAGCTCGATTTCAGGGTCAGCTTCAGAATGGAAGCTTCCCTGTTTATGGGTTCAATCTTAATTCCCATATAATGCTTTGTCAGTGAAATATAATCATTAAAGAGAAACTGATAAAGTTTACCAAAATCCTTTTCGGGATTGAAGTTTCTGTTCAAAAGGACTTTGAACGTATTGTACTTGGATTTGACTTCCTGGCCAAAACGAAACTTTCCTTTGTAAATTACTTTTTCTATCTCTCCTTTTACAAACCGCCTGGTGGAATAATTATATTTATAGATATGCTCCCCCTCTGCCTCTATGACATATTCGTTTTTATTTAAAAACTTCAGGTAATATCTTAGCCCTACCGCCTGAGGGACAGTGGTATCATATACAATTTCAAATGGAGCTGTTTTATACAACTCTGTTGTCATCATCTGTTTTTTTTCAAAATAAGAGGCATCAATATGTAGTTTCTGGATTGACTCCATCAAACTATTTTCTCCATAATAGGATACCTGAAAGGGCAATTTTTGAATCGACTGGTAAGCCAGCGAAAAGGAACTCAGTTTACCAATTTCGTTCTCCAGGTTTTGCTTGTCATTTGAAAATCCAATGCCCAGCAATGCCGATGGGTCCATATTCGATTTGCTGTCGTTCACCAGAACAGTGGAATGGACTTCATATTCCGGATTGGTGTATTTGTTATACAAAAATGCAAGGGTAATGGCAATAAGTATTGAAACCCCAAACAGGAACCAGTGACGGGAGAATTTATAATATAACGTTTTGATGTCTATATTTTCTTCCTGTTGTTGTATGTTATCAAAATTTTCCAAGATTATTTTGTTTAAGGTTTTTTAAAGAAGTTGATAAGAAGCAGAGTTGTTGAAAGGGCACTGAAAATAATGGCATAAGGAAATGTGGTAAAAGAGAACTGCTTACCTTTCAATGGTGGCACATAAACGATATCGTTAGGTTTCAGATAAAAATAAGGAGAAGCCAAAATAGATTTCTTCGTCATATTTACATGAAAAACCTCTGATCCTCCTTTCGTCTGCCTGATTATGGTCACATCCTTCCGTTTGGCAAAAGGAGATAAATCGCCGGCCAGGGAAACTGCTTCAAAAAGATTAATATTGTTTTGGTAAATTTTATACTGGCCGGGCCTTTTCACCTCTCCCAATAGTGTAATATTAAAGTTTACCAGTTTGACAATAACAACAGACTCTTTCAGATACTCGCTCAGTCTCTTCTGGATAACATCTCTTGCCTGAGCTACTGTCATGTTTTTTACGTAAATATTACCGGTGAGCGGAAATTCCACGGTTCCATTGGTGGAAACCATATAGCTGTTAAGATAAATGGATGCATCACTATTAACATTTTGTGAATATTGCCCCCCTCCCATGGAGTTAAGAAAAAGGTTTGTTTTACTATCCATACTAACAACACGAATATAAAGGTTGTCACCGGGTTGAATGCGGTAATTAATTTTACGTTGGTTTTTAAACGTGGTTACAGTATCGGCCCTTCTTTTGACTTGCATGTAAAGTATTTTCTTTTGCGGCACACAAGATACCAGAAGCAAACTGATAAGGGCAACTCCCAAAAAGGATTTCAAATTTAGAAAAGGAGATTTTTTCATTTAACGCGGGTTTTTGAACTTAAAATGATTATTGAAAAGGATATTTTGGTACAAAAGTAAAAGAATTTTATGTTCTTCCAAATTTTTCTGTTAAGATTTGGGCCCCGTAGGTCCAACTCCCAAAACCAATAAATCCCAATAGGCCATGTAAAAATATTTAAGGGGGATAATCTTGTCGTTTGGCTTTTGTCAGAAACTGTTCGATAACTTTTGGATAATGCATGTATTCCAGCTGATGTATTTTTCCGGCGAGGCTTTCCGGTGTATCTGAATCAGACACCTCCGTTGTGGCCTGAAAGATTATTCTTCCTTCATCGTAATTCTCTTCCACAAAATGAACAGTAATACCACTTTGTTTTGCACCCGAAGCAATAACGGCTTCGTGGACATGCATTCCATACATTCCTTTACCGCCAAAATCAGGTAAAAGCGCAGGATGAATATTAATAATTTTTTGAGGAAACTGTTGAATGAGTAACACAGGGATTTTCCATAAAAAACCGGCTAATATAATAAGGTCAGGCTCCAACTTTTTCAGATGTAAAACAACTCCTTCGGCAGAAGAGAACTCCTGCCTGCTAAACGCCCGAACCGGAACATGCATTTTGTTCGCTTTGTCAACAACTGCTGCATGAGGGTTATTTGTCAGTACCTCAAGGATACCGACAGTTTTTCTGTCTTGAAAATAGCGAATAATATTTTCGACATTGGTCCCGTTTCCCGAAGCAAAAAGGACGATATTTTTCTTTCTCTTTTCCATGAAAAGCAGGTTGTTTTGTGGACAAAAATAACCACTTTCTGTTTGTTGCTATATAAAGTAAACCAAAACTTCTTATTCTCCATTTTAAGAACGAAAATAAATTAAGATTAAAAGCTGTTTAAAACATTGTTTTGCAACACATAACGTAACAGGATGGAAGGAATGGTTATCTTTTTTTTGGTTTTTATTTCATTAATGCATTACTTTGCACCCTGTTTAACTAAAAAAAATTAATCATATGTCAGACGTACGTTCAAAAGTTGTCAGCATTATCGTTGACAAATTAGGAGTAGAAGA
>WFNG01000228.1 GCA_015488735.1 Bacteroidales bacterium
GGGAAATTTGACCACTAACAGTAATAGAACGGTGCGCACTTCCTGCATCAAGATGCCAGTTTATCAGCTTTCCCTGTATAGATATACCAAGTCCATCAGGGCCGTTTAGCCCCGGGAAGTCAAAACAAACCCTTATATGATCATCTTTTACAAGAATAAAGTTGGCCGTTGCAGCCACCAGTTCATTAGGACCGGAAAGCAGAAAAACTCTCCGTCCTTCAAAAACAAAACGCTTGCTTTTCAACAGACTTATGTAATTTGCCTGCATGGCATTATTGGCTTTTACGTTTATGCCATTGTTTTGCCTTTCCGCTTTAAGCTGTTCTCTTCCTGACAAATTGGGCTGTGCCATAACGGCGGTCCCCCACAATAATCCGAAAAGTAAAACAGCACTGATAAAAGAAATTAACTTCTTCATCTTTTTTGATTTTAAAGTTCAAACAATATAACCCATCGAAAAACGTACCAAAGTAAATTCGTAATATGCTGTATCTGCGATTTTTAACATTTTTTACAGAAACAAACTTTCCCAAAAATACAAAAAACATGAAAGCGAGCAGGTTATCAGTAAAATTGGTATTATTTCCATAATACTGAATTAAAAACAAAGACTTTTCCAAACAAGTGACACGAGAAATTATATTTTAAAAGCACTTGTTAATAACGGTTTATACATCGTTGAGATACAATTTATTACAGCTTGTTTTTAACTGTTATAAATTACACAACAAACCTGTTGTAAAGCATAAATTAAATTTAATTTTGCAACCGTTAAAAAAATATAACATTACAGCTATGATGTGGTTTAATAAAATGATTGCCTTCATATTGCCTCACATGCCTAAAAACCTTGTGTGGATTTTTTCCAAACGATACATTGCCGGACGTACCATTGATGATGCGGTACGTGTTTCCAAACAACTGAATAAAGATGGGTACATGGTGACCATCGACCTGCTGGGCGAGTTTATCACCGAATTGAAAGAAGCTGAAAAAAACCGTGACCAATACATCAATATTATCGAAACCATTCAGAAAAACGGAATTGATGGAAATTATTCTCTGAAACCCAGCATGTTTGGATTATTACTGAATGAAGAAGCCTGCTACCAAAATATTCGTCAGATTGTGCAAAAAGCCGTAGACTACGGAAATTTTGTCCGTATCGACATGGAGGATTCGCAATGTGTTGACATGGAAATCAAGCTTTTCCGAAAACTGAAAAAGGAATTTCCTAAAAATGTAGGACTGGTGTTACAGGCGTATATGCGACGTACCCTGGACGATATAAAGAATCTTTCGAACATACACAGCAAAGTTAACAGGCTGAATTTCAGGCTTTGCAAGGGAATTTACGTGGAACCCGAAAAAGTGGCTTTCAAGAAATATGAAGAAATCAACGCGCATTATCTTGAAGACCTTGAATACATTTTGAAAAATGGAATCTATCCGGGTATTGCCACCCACGACATCCCACTGATTGAAGGGGCTTACAAACTTCTTGAAAAATATAAAGTACCGAAAGACAGGTACGAGTTTCAAATGCTTTATGGCGTTACGCCGGCATTGCGTAAAAGCATTATTGAGAAAGGACACCGGCTGCGGGTTTATGTACCCTTTGGTGAGGACTGGTTTCCATACTCTACCCGTCGCTTAAAAGAAAACCCAAAGGTAGCTTCCGACATCATGAAAGCCATGTTTATCAGAGGATAAAATTTCGGCTTGTGCGTAGTTAGAAAACGACAGGATAGCAAGGAAATTTTTGGATAAAAATCCTGAACGCTCCCCTTCGGGATATTCATTCTTGTTGTGGTTCTGAAACTTGGGAATTAACACTCTCTCTTTTTTCAGCGTAATCAATTTTTCATTACCTTTGCACCGCTAAAATCTCTAAAAACAAATCTATGATTAAGAAAAGAGTGCTTTGTGTATTTCAAGAGATTATGCCCTATTTACCTGAATCACACATGAGTAAAATAGGACGTTTCCTTCCGCAAAAGATTCAGGAATCAGGAAAAGAAATCCGGGTTTTTATGCCTCGCTTTGGTCTTGTTAACGAAAGACGAAACCAATTACATGAGGTAATCCGCCTTTCAGGGATGAACCTGATTATCGAAGACATTGACCATCCGCTTATTATAAAAGTCGCCTCCATTCAGCAAGCACGGATGCAGGTCTATTTTATTGAAAATGAAGATTTTTTTCATCGTAAACATATTTTCAGAGATGCCAAAGGAAAATTCTTTAAAGATAATGATGAACGAACCATTTTCTTTTCTAAAGGGGTTCTTGACACAGTGAAAAAACTCGGATGGGCTCCTGATATTATTCACACACACGGATGGTTCTCTGCCTTACTACCGGTGTTTGCCAGGACAGCCTATAAAGACAACCCGTTATTTACTGAAAGTAAAGTAATTATGTCGTTGTATAACGATAGCTTTAATGAGAATTTTGATACCACTTTTGCTCATAAGATAAAGACAAACGGTATTCCAGATAAAGTGCTGAAATACTACGAAAAGGCAAACTACGTTTCTATTATGAAAAGCGCTGTTGATTATGCCGATGCATTTATCATTAGCGAAGAAAACGTAAATCCCGAACTGCTTGAATATGTTCAGGCTAGCGGCAAACCAATCCTTGAATATCAAAAACAAGAAGATTATTTTGATGCATATAACCAGTTTTATGACCAGATTATCGGAGAGAATTAACATTCTCATAAGGAAGAAAAAACCACTATTTTTCATCAACCTTTTGTTGCTTCTTGCAGTTTTAAGTTTTTTTAACTTATCCTGCTCGAAATACCCATCAAAAATAGGGGCTAACTTAATGCCTAACAATTCCCTCTCTGTGCATTTTAAACAGAGCGGACTTTCGGTGTATTCGCAGCTTGTTGACACAACCCGTTCAGACAAGATGTCTCCAAATTTTTTGGGCAGTTTAAAAGATCCGGTATTCGGGTTAACCAACGCCAGTTTTTATACCAAAATTCTGCCAATAAGCAGGGGAAAAAGGTTCGGGGCAAATCCTAAAACCGACTCACTTGTTTTGCAGCTCTATTATGCAGGTGTTTATGGCGACACCAACACCGTTCTGCACATGCACGTTTATGAAATGAAAGAGGACATTCATTTCGACAGTGTTTACTATTCAAATAAAAAGGTAGCCGTCTATCCTACCGATTATGCAAACATGACGTTTCAGCCTGATCGAAATAAGGTCTATATCATTAACAAGTTAGACACTTTAAGAAATGTATTGCGTATTAACCTGAGCCATCTTTCCAAGGCATTGGGGAATAAACTCTTGAATACTGATACAACAGCACTTGACAGCAGTGCTTTGTTTATGGATTATTTCAAAGGTCTTTATCTAAAAACAGATCCGGTAAGCAACGGTGGGGCCCTTGTCTCATTTCTTACCAATACCCGCCAAACCATCCTGACGATATATTACCATAATGATTCTACAGACTCTCTGAGTTATGCCTTTTTAATGGGCCCGACAATGGCAAAAATTAATCACTATCAACACGATTACAGTATTGCCAGCCAGCCTTTTAAAAACCAGGTAATTAATGGAGATACCGCATTGGGAATGAAACAATTTTATGTGCAGGGTTTGGGAGGAGTAAAATCCATTATTAAATTCCCGCACATCAGAGATTTGAACAAATTGGGGAAAGTAGGTATTAATGAAGCCGAGCTGATTCTTCCCGGAGCAGAAGCAAAGCCCTACCTCACTGCACCACCGGAATTATCACTTTTACAGATAGTAAACGACTCAGCCTATACCTTTTTGCCGGATCAAAATGAAGGGGCTGATTATTTTGGCGGAAAATATAATGCTTCTGACAATTCCTACTCATTCCGGATTACACACTATGTCCAGGCATTACTGAAAGACACAACACAGACTAATAACGGCCTGGTACTTTTTGTCAAAAGCGGAGCCATACATCCGGAACGGTTTATCTTTAACGGGCCTCTGTTTTCAGGAGACTCCACCAGACGCGCCCGATTGAATATTCTTTATACTGTTATAAAGTAATATTTGTTATTTTTGTTTTTGTGCAGCCAAAACCAAAAACAATTTTTTAAGAATTAAAATCCTTTCATAATGTGTGGAATTGTAGCATATCTCGGGCCTAAAGATGCTTATCCTATTCTGATAAAAGGTCTTCACCGACTTGAATATCGGGGTTATGACAGCGCCGGAGTAGCCTTACTCGACAAGAAACTTTCTGTTTATAAAAATAAAGGAAAAGTTTCGGCACTTGAAAAACATGTTTCAAATAAAAATTTAAAAGGAACCATCGGCATCGCACATACCCGTTGGGCAACTCACGGTGAACCCAATACTCTCAATGCTCACCCTCATTTCTCGCAAAATAAAAAGCTGGCCATTATTCATAATGGCATTATTGAGAATTATGCGGCTTTAAAAGAAGCTCTTATTGAACGCGGTTATCATTTCAACTCGGATACAGATACCGAAGTACTTATAAACCTGATAGAAGACATTCAGATAAACGAGAGTGTTGAGCTGGAAGAAGCAGTCCGTATCGCGCTGAACCAGGTTACCGGTGCCTATGCCATAGCTATTATTTCAGAAGATGAGCCAGATACTTTGATTGTGGCCCGCAAAGGCAGTCCAATGGTTATCGGAGTAGGTGAAGACGAATTTTTTGTAGCCTCCGATGCAACGCCTATTGTAGAATATACCAAAAAGGTAATCTACATGGAAGAGGAGAATGTTGCCATATTGCGCAGGGGAAACAAAGTTGATTTAAAGACCATTAAGAACCAGAAAAAAACACCCTATATTGAGGCCCTGGAAATGGATTTAAGCCAACTGGAAAAAGAAGGATACGACCATTTCATGCTGAAAGAGATTTTTGAACAGCCCCATTCCATAAAAGACAGTATGCGGGGGCGTCTGCATGCAAACAAGGGTATCGTTTCATTGGGTGGAATAATTGATTATGAGCAAAAGCTGGTCAATGCCAAACGTATCATTATTGTTGCCTGTGGCACTTCGTGGCATGCCGGCCTGGTAGGCGAATATCTGCTGGAAGATCTGGCCCGCATTTCTGTAGAAGTAGAGTATGCCTCCGAGTTTCGCTACCGCAACCCCATTATTGATGAAAATGATGTGATCATTGCTATTTCACAATCGGGAGAAACTGCCGACACCCTGGCCGCCATCCAAATGGCCAAAGAAAAAGGAGCCACAATTCTCGGTATTTGTAATGTTGTAGGATCTTCCATTGCCCGCGAAACAGATGCCGGTTCCTATACCCATGCCGGTCCCGAAATCGGCGTAGCATCTACCAAAGCATTTACAGCCCAGGTAACCGTACTTACGTTACTGGCTTTACGGTTGGCACAATTAAAAGGAACAATTCCCACTTCACGCTGGATGCAGCTGGCACACGAACTGGAAGGAATACCTGATAAAGTAGAAAGAGCCCTGAATAACAACGAACTGATAAAACTTATTGCCCAGAAGTTTAAGGGTGCTACCAATTTCCTTTATCTTGGCCGTGGCTACAATTTTCCGGTTGCCCTCGAAGGTGCTCTCAAATTAAAAGAAATTTCTTATATCCATGCGGAAGGCTATCCTGCTGCAGAAATGAAACATGGCCCCATTGCACTGATAGATAAGAATATGCCCGTTGTATTTATTGCACCATCCAATGGTATTTATGATAAGGTGGTAAGCAATATTCAAGAAGTGAAAGCCAGAAATGGCCATGTTATTGCCATCGTTACGGAAGGGGATGAAGTTATTAAAAATCTGGTGGACTATGCCATTGAAATTCCTAAAACAGACGAAATATTCACCCCATTGCTGGCCAGTATTCCTTTACAAAAACTGGCATATCACATTGCTATCCTAAGAGGTTGTAACGTGGACCAACCCAGAAATCTTGCCAAATCCGTTACAGTGGAGTGAGAATGTTTGGATGTTCAATACTAACTTATTGTACGGGGGTTACATTTTAATTATAGAGCAGGTTATAACTTTGCTGCCAGTACAGCTGTCTTTTTAAATTGCATCACCTTGCCGTTTTGGTCAAAAACCCTGATATAGAAAACATAAATACCAACCAGCGCTTTGGTTCCGTCATCTTTTAATCCATTCCACAACACAACCCCATCGGTTCCAACATACGCGTTGTTTACCAACTTACGTACCAGCTGTCCGGAAGTGCTGAAAATATTTATTGTCATGGTATTACCGGAGGTTTTAAATTTGTATTTGATATGCAGGATATCCTGGTATCCATCATTGTCGGGAGAGAAGATTTCCGGGTCTATATCAATCTCACCACGTATGGAATCCGGATTTACGCTTACCGATTGAGAATTCCGGTAACCCGGCGTACCGAAGCCTGCACTTTCTGCTGCCGAGTGCCAATTGTCCGGATTGTTGGTTTTACCATTTACACTTATCCTTTCCAACGCCACGCCCTGTGTATATCTCAACAGTGGGTACTGCATTTTTTCCGTGTAGTCAAAAGCATCTATTTTATGTAGCTTGCTGAATAGCAAAACGCTTCCCGCATCTTTATTATACGCCGGGAAAGGCATCATCCGAAGAAATGCCTTTGGATTTTTAGTGGCATACTGTGCCTTCACCTTACCGGGAGATGAAGTAAGCACCATGAAATCGCCGGGAAAAAGCAAAGTCTGGGTAAAAGTAAGGGGATAAAAAAGTGTATCCGGAGGATTGGGCGGTGAATTTTTCACAGTCCCCAGTATCAGGGAAGACAAATCAATGGTTTTTTGGGAACGGTTATACAATTCCACATAATCCACACCCTCTGTCAACGGATAAAACAACACTTCGTTTATCACCACATCCCGGTTTTTTACAGACTGTGGTAAGCCAAACCGTAAGGTTGTATCGTGCCCCATAGTTGTCCCCATACAGTTTTGAATACTTCCGGAAACCGTTAGTTCATAGATTGTTGCCGTGTCAAAAACACCGTCCATCTCCTGCACGATATGTTTGTGATCCGATGAGACAGAAATATTCTTTATTTGCCCAACACCGGGAGAAACCGTGTAAAATTCCGTATTCACGAGCAGATTACTGTCCATTTTCTGTGAAAAAGAAAGTTCTAACGCATGGTCATTGAGAACATGTAATGTGCTTATTCCAGGCAAATTAATCATTGTATTATAAACAGAATTCTGTTTTCCGGGCGTTCCTCCAACACTGTTGTCGGCAGCTTTCCAGTTGTCGCCTCCCGAACAGATATTTTCCGGATTTATCTGTTCCAGCGACCATCCTCCTTCAGCTTTCGCACCATTGCCATACCAACTTTTGTCATACTGAACTTTTGTTATCAGCTGTCCTTTTGTGTCCAGAAGTTCCAGTTCCTCACCTCCATTTGTCAGGCTGAAACTTTTAAATACCAACGTTTTCCCGTAAGCAGAAAATGCTTCACGTGCCTCTTCCTTACAAAGAATCAGAAAACCACCGGAGGCAATGACAACTTTTCCAAAAGTCCTTGTCGTTTTCCCCAACATTAGTTTCCAGCCTTCCATGTCGATATCGGCAGCAGAGCGGTTAAACAGCTCCAGATATTCAAAGTCAGGCAATCCGACAACAGGAGTCGGGTCTGCCATAATCTCGTTAAAGACCACATCGTTGGGTTGGGGATTCACGTAAACAAAAGAGATTGTTTGCTTTTTCATCCGGTTTCCGACACGGTCTGTAATTCCGGAAATGCTAATTTCATAGCCCTGATTTCGTTTGAAATGTTCCGAAAAAGTCAGCATAATATCTTTCTTTTCAGGAGAAAGAATAATATTTGAAATTTTACCGGCAGCAGGCAAAAGCTGATAATCGGCCTTCGATGTTGCCGAAAGGCTGTCCACACTTTCGTTGAAAAAGAGGGTTAGCGTACTGTCAGAAGTTACCGCAACACTGTCCGTTACCGGTGCCAGCGTATCCACCTGTGGAAAACCGGCATAAATGTCATCAAAAAAGATCTTCTTTGCATTGCTTCTGGTATATTGGCAATAAAGTCCGAAAAAGGAAGATGTACTGCAACAATCATCGTGACCTTCAGCTTCTTTATGAAAATTCTCTCCGCCTGAAGAATCAACAAATAGCTGCCAGTCACCTGTTTTATCACGTAATACTTTCACCCGTATTTCAAAAGCCCCCGAAAGAAGCCCTTCGCTTCCGCGGCATACAGAAACCGTGGAGTCTCCCGATTTCCTGACCAACATAAGGGCATCATTACTCCCTGCCTCACCCAGTTGCAGGTAATACCCTTTTTTCATCTGTGTCACATCCGGCGTGTCAGAAGCAAGAAAAATACGGATAAAATTTTTGGAAGAAGGACTAAACCCTGCCTTCACCCAAAACTGCCACTCTGTTTTGGGCAACATGTGGAATACCGTTGACAGCCAGGCTTTCCCGGCTATGCTATCATAAAGTTGCAGCTGTTTTTGGGTATTCACAATAAATTTGCCCGTTGTACCCGACCACGATGGATTCGAGGTGAAATTTCCATCGTTGAAATGCTCATTGACTTGAGAAAAAGCAACAACAGGAAACAGAACAAGAAGAAGTAAAAAAGGTTTCATTATTTTGGTAATTTTGCAGCGTTTTCAGTAGAGTGTATAAAAGTACAAAAAATAATGAAAGTTGCAATAATTGGTGCCACAGGAGTGGTGGGCAGAAAGATGGTTAAGGTTTTGGAAGAACATAACTTCCCGTTAACCCGCATTTATGCCGTGGCATCAGAAAAATCAGTTGGCGAAAATATTCCTTTCAAACAATCTGATATAGAAATTATCGGACTGGAAAAAGCACTTCGGCTAAAACCGGATGTTGCTTTATTTTCGGCAGGCTCGTCTGTATCCGGGATGTGGGCCCCTAAATTTGCCAAAGCAGGAACCACTGTTATCGATAACTCTTCTGCCTGGCGAATGGATCCGGATATTCCATTGATCATCCCGGAAATTAACGGCTCCATTCTGAAAACATCACATAAAATCATTGCCAACCCTAACTGTTCTACCATTCAAATGCTTATGGCCATTGCCCCATTACAACAAAAATTTGGCATTAAACGCATTGTGGTTTCCACCTACCAATCGGTAAGCGGAAGTGGAATAAAAGGTATTGAGCAATTGATGGATGAACGGCGACACAAAAGCGGCGTAAAAATATATCCCCATCCCATTGATATGAATGTTTTGCCCCATGCCGGTGACTTTACAGAGAATGGTTATACTACCGAAGAAGAAAAACTGGTAAACGAAACGCGTAAAATTCTCGGCGACAACACCCTTGCCATTTCCGCAACCGCAGCTCGCGTACCGGTTACAGGAGGACACTCTGAATCTGTAAATCTGGAGCTCAAAAAATCCTGGACCATGGATGAGGTAATTTTTCTGCTTAACAAAATGCCGGGGCTGGTGGTACAGGATGACCCGAAAAATAATGTCTATCCTATGCCTGTTTGGGCACAGGGAAGAGATGAGGTTTTTGTGGGGCGTATCCGACGCGATAATTCGGTGAAAAACGGGATAAATCTTTGGGTTGTAGCCGACAATCTGCGAAAAGGCGCTGCTACCAATGCCGTACAAATTGCAGAATATTTGATAAAACAAAAACTCCTGGGATAAAAAGACACAAAATTGAAAATCTATCAATGCATACAGGATTTTGAGGCAGTTGCCCGCCCCATTGTTACCATCGGTACTTTTGATGGCGTACATTTGGGACATCAGGCTATCTTCTCAAAAATGAAGAAAGAAGCTGAGAAAACCGGTGGAGAAACTGTCGTAATTACCTTTTCTCCACATCCACGGCTGGTTTTATATAAGGACAGCGTAAATTTGAAATTTATCAATACACGTGAAAAAAAAATAGAACGCCTGGAAAAAGTAGGGATAGACCATCTCATCATCATTCCTTTTACCAAAGAGTTCGCCAGAAACTCGTCTGAGCAGTTCATAGCCGATTACGTGGTAAAATATGTTCATCCCGCCAAGGTTATTATCGGTTACGACCACCACTTTGGCAAAAACAGAGAAGGGAGTATCCGGTTACTGGAAGGCCTGAAAAAACAATTTGGCTACGAAGTGGAAGAAGTAAGACCTCTATACGTAAATGGCGCGCCGGTGAGTTCTACCCGTATTCGCAATCTGCTGCACGATGGCAATGTTAAAGAAGCCAACCGGATGCTGGGTTATGAATATGCCATCACCGGCAAAGTAGTGCGCGGCCAGCGCATCGGGCATAAAATTGGATACCCGACTGCCAACCTGGAGATCCCAAACGAGTACAAACTAATCACAGCCAACGGGGTGTATGCCTGCCGTGTTCTACTGGAAAACAGAATACTTAAAGGCATGGGCAATATCGGCGTGCGTCCCACCATCGACCACGGCGACCTGACCATCGAAGTCAATATTTTTGACTTCGATGAAGATATTTATGGTGAAAATATTACCATTCAGTTTGTGGACAGATTACGGGATGAAAAGAAATTTAAAGGGTTGGAAGAACTCAAAGTACAGCTTGCCAAAGACAAAATAGACTCCATTGCCCGGTTATAATTATTTGCCCCGGATTATTTCCCTCCCGGCATATCTTTCCCTGATATCGTACAGAATATTTTTCACCTCTTCCCCTGTTTGAGCTTGCATTAACCGGATGCGAAAAGGTTTAAAACCAGGGAAACCTTTAAAATAAGCCGACCAGTGTTTGCGTATCTCCATGATGCCACGGCGCTCCCCTTTCCAGGCTATGGAGCGCTCCAAATGCAGCGTACTGATACGCACACGTTCCTCAATCCCCACCGGAGGAAACATCTCTCCCGTTTTAAAATAATGTTTTATCCCCCTGAATATCCACGGGTTACCATATACGGCACGTCCTACCATCAGACCATCTACACCATAGGTTTCCTTGAAACGTTGTGCCGAAACGGGGTCATTTACATCACCATTACCGAAAATAGGAATAAACATCCGCGGGTTATTTTTCACTTCACCAATCAGTGTCCAATCCGCGGGTGTGGAATATCGGGTGGTACGCAGACGGCCATGAATGGTAAGCGCCCGAATGCCGGTGTCCTGCAACCGCTCGGCAATATCGACAATCTCCTTGTGTTCCTCATCGTAGCCAAGGCGCGTTTTCACCGTTACCGGAAGACTGACCGCCTTCACCACAGCAGCCGTCATCCTTACCATTTTTGGAATATCGTTCAGGATACCCGAACCAGCACCTTTGGCCACTACTTTCTTCACCGGACAACCAAAATTAATATCTATAAGGTCAGGATGAGCCTTTTCGGCATAACGGGCAGCGGCAACCATCGAATCAATATCATGACCGAAAATCTGGATGCCCACCGGCCTTTCATACTCTTCAAAATCCAGCTTCTTCACACTTTTGCCGGCATCACGAATCAGCCCTTCTGAAGAGATGAACTCAGTGTACATCAGGTCGGCACCGAACATTTTACACACATAACGGAAAGGTGGATCAGTAACATCCTCCATAGGTGCAAGCAACAACGGAAACTCGCCAAGATTTATTTCTCCTATTTTTACCACAAATACAAATTTTTAAACAGACGTCCTTTTTGGCAAAAGGTAAACAGTGAGGCAAAAATATTAATTTTGCGCTTTCTAATTGCTTGTTCATGAAACGCAGAACATTCTTTCCGGATACCAAACCAGGTATCAAAGTCTTCTGGTTACTTTTTCTGGTGATTTTATCGGCTTTAATTTTTTCTATTCTCGGACTTATTGCCGGAAAATTAATCTTTCATCTCAATCTTTCATCACTGAGGGAAACGGTTTCCCAACCCGAAAGCGAAACAGCCAAATCGTTCCTGTATATCTTTCAGCTTATTAACCAGATTGGAATGCTTATCCTGCCACCGTTGTTGTTTGCCTGGCTTTTTAGTACCAACAGCAGCCATTATCTGAAAGCCGACAAGATCCCTAAACTAATGCCCTTATTGCTGGCCGGATTAACCATTTTTACCATACTGCCATTTATCAATTGGCTTACAGAAATAAATTCACAAATGACTTTTCCCCATGCGCTGGCAGGTATCGGCGAATGGATGAAAGCCAAAGAGACGCAGGCCGACCAGCTTACAGAAATATTTCTACAGGTAAAGAGTCCCGGAGGACTGGCACTCAACCTGCTGGTGATAGCACTGGTACCAGCAGTAGGCGAAGAATTGCTCTTCAGGGGACTGCTGCAACGGTTGCTGGGTGAATGGACCCGAAACATTCATGCAGGGGTTATCCTTACAGCTTTTATTTTCAGCGCCATACATTTACAGTTCTTTGGATTCCTGCCCCGGTTTTTGCTTGGCCTGATGCTGGGATATCTGCTGGAGATAACACAAAGCTTGTGGGCTCCTGTTTTTGCTCACTTTGTGAATAATGCAACGCTGGTGATACTTTTTTACCTGCATTACAACGGATTCATTACCATGAAAATGGAAAATTTCGGCAGCTCTGATAACTATTTTGTAATTTTCTTCAGCCTGCTGTTAACGGCAGGCGTATTTTACGGAATTTGGCGTGGTTCTTCCAGAAGAAAACTACATCTGTCATAAGGTATCACAAGCAAAAACAACGCTGTTTCATAACAAATATGCCATCTGAAAAACAGTTCTACTGCCAACAGAAGTTCCTATTGCCTTTCTTATTACTGTCGTTTTGTCATAATTCCTAAAAGACATAATCCTTTCACGTAAATATTGATTTGTTTTTACACAAATCTCTATTATTAAACACTTTACACTTATCAATATTTATTAATATTTATTAAAACCGTCCGATATAATCATTGGCAAAGCGTATATGGTTGTCGCTTCCTGGTTTTGGCATAATCATTGACTTCAATAAGCCAAACAATAAAAATTCATAAAAAGAAAATTAAAAATACTAATCATAAAGGAGGAAAAATAAATGGGAAAAATAATTGGAATTGACCTGGGAACTACAAACTCATGTGTTGCCGTAATGGAGGGCAACGAACCGGTGGTTATCCCTAACAGCGAAGGGCATCGTACCACTCCCTCAATTGTGGCGTTTACGGAAAATGGCGAGCGAAAAGTAGGAGACCCTGCTAAACGTCAAGCTATTACCAATCCTAAAAAAACTGTTGCGTCCATCAAACGTTTCATGGGAAATTCCTATAGCGATGTTACCAGCGAAATCAAACGGATGGCTTATGATGTGGAAAAAGGCGACAACAATACCCCACGGGTAAAGATTGATGACCGTCTTTATACCCCGCAGGAAATTTCGGCCATGGTACTTCAGAAAATGAAGAAAACCGCTGAAGATTATCTCGGACAAACCGTTACGGAGGCTGTAATTACCGTACCGGCGTATTTTAACGATTCACAGCGTCAGGCTACAAAAGAAGCTGGTGAAATTGCCGGATTAAAAGTTCGCCGTATCATCAACGAACCTACAGCTGCATCGCTGGCTTATGGCCTCGACAAGAAAAAACAAGACGAAACCATCGCTGTATTTGACCTTGGTGGCGGAACTTTTGATATCTCTGTACTGGAACTGGGTGATGGCGTTTTTGAGGTGAAATCCACCAACGGAAATACCCATCTCGGTGGCGACGACTTTGACGGTAAAGTCATCAACTGGCTGGCTGATGAATTCAAAAAAGATGAAGGTATCGACCTGCGTAAGGATCCTATGGCTTTACAGCGCCTGAAAGAAGCAGCCGAAAAGGCAAAAATTGAACTTTCCAGTTCTGCTGAAACAGAAATCAACCTGCCTTATATCATGCCTGTGGATGGTGTTCCGAAACACCTTGTACGCAAACTAACCCGTGCCAAATTTGAACAACTGACAGACAGCCTTATTAAAGCAACTATTGAGCCTTGTAAACTGGCACTGAAAGATGCCGGCCTGAACGCTTCAGATATTGACGAAGTTATTCTGGTTGGTGGTTCAACCCGTATTCCGGCCATTCAGAAAATCGTAAAAGATTTCTTTGGAAAAGAACCATCCAAAGGGGTTAACCCGGATGAAGTGGTAGCCGTTGGTGCCGCTATTCAGGGAGGCGTACTTACCGGAGAAGTAAAAGATGTGCTGCTGCTTGACGTAACACCACTTTCACTTGGAATTGAAACCCTTGGTGGTGTGATGACCAAACTTATTGAAGCCAACACAACCATTCCGACCAAAAAATCGGAAACTTTCTCCACGGCCGCTGACAACCAGCCCTCGGTAGAAATTCATGTGTTGCAGGGCGAACGTCCCATGGCTAACCAGAACAAAAGTATCGGCAGGTTTCACCTCGATGGAATTCCACCGGCCCCACGTGGTGTACCGCAAATCGAAGTTATTTTTGATATCGACAGTAACGGTATTCTGAATGTTACAGCCAAGGACAAAGCTACCGGAAAATCACAAAATATCCGTATTGAAGCTTCATCCGGATTATCAGACGAAGAAATCAAAAAGATGAAATCGGAAGCCGAAGCCAATGCCGAAGAGGACAAAAAAGCCAAAGAACGGATTGACAAACTGAATGGCGCTGACGCCCTGATTTTCCAAACAGAAAAACAGCTGAAAGAATATGGTGACAAGCTGCCGGCTGAGAAAAAATCGGAAATCGAAAGCGGACTGGAAGCCTTGCGTAACGCACACAAATCTCAGGATATTCCGGCTATTGATACCGCCATGGAAAAACTAAATGCCGCCTGGCAAAAAGCCAGTGAAGACATGTATAAAAATGCACAAGGCGCTGCTCCCGGCGGACAAACTCCTCCTAATACAGGTGGCGAAACCGGAGCTCCCGGAGACGGTGGCAAAAGTGGCAACGGTGGTGATGATGAAGTTACCGACGTGGATTTTGAAGAAGTTGATGACAACAAGTAATTAACTTCACCATAATTATAAAAGGCTGTCCGCTTTAGCGGATAGCCTTTTTTTTATTTTTTCCCAGACTTATACGGAGAAGGTTATACCAGAAAAAACAAAAAAACCCATGCAAAATATACTTAATTTTGATATACTTTTGCCCTATCAAAATTATACAACATGAAAAAAATACTTATTGCCACATTGTTTACTGCTTTCATTTTTCAGGGAGCTTTTGCCCAAAAAACGAACAAAGTAATTATGGACACTGTTTTGCATCGCGATGTGATGGTAGGTGTATGTACCCGAAAAGGATTAGAGCAGGGACTTTTCAGCCAGTGGTTCTACAATCAGTATAACCGTTATCATCCTGATACGTCACTCATTAACACCATATCCGGTAAGATAAACAAAACCCGGATTACCATTGTCTTTGGCAGTTGGTGCGGTGACAGCAAAATGCAGGTCGGAAGGTTTTACAAAGTGCTTGACGAGGCAGGTTACAAATATCCCACAAAAATTATTGCAGTTACGCGCTCTTTAAAAGCCGGAGATACAAATATTTCCTGGTTGCATATTCGTCGTATTCCCACGTTCATTATCAATTATCGCGGTAAAGAAATCGGACGCATTGTAGAATCACCCAAAGTGAGTCTTGAAGCCGACCTTGCCACCATACTTAAAAAGGTAAGATAATGAAGGTCCTTTCAACAATAAAAGAGATAAGGGCTTATCTGGAACAAAAAAAAGCCGGTGGAAAGACCATCGGATTTGTTCCTACCATGGGCGCACTGCACAAAGGGCATCTGGAACTTATGCTTCGTGCAAAAGAGGAAAACGATTTGCTCGTGGTAAGCATTTTTGTGAACCCAGTTCAGTTTAACAATGCTGATGACCTGAAAAATTATCCGCGTACGCTGGAAGAGGACACTAAAAAACTGGAAAGTGTGAACTGTGATGTACTTTTTATCCCGGATGTGGAGGAAATGTACCCCCAGGTTGTTACAACACAATATAATTTCGGCACACTGGAAACAGTTATGGAAGGCCGGTTCCGCCCTGGTCATTTCAACGGCGTGGCCATAGTGGTAAAACGTTTGTTCGATATTGTCACCCCCGACCGTGCTTATTTCGGCGAAAAAGACTTCCAGCAACTGGCTATTATCAAAAAGCTGGTGGCAATGGAAAAAATCCCTGTGGAAATTATCCCCTGTCCCATTGTCCGCGAAACTGACGGGCTGGCCATGAGCTCACGCAACCGCCTGCTCAGCCCCGAAGAACGAAAGCTGGCACCTTTTATTTACAAGACATTGCAGGAAGCCAAACGCAGACGCAACCATATATGTGCCAACCCCTTGCGGCAGATGATCATCAATATCTTTGAGGGAAATAAAAATTTTAAACTGGAATATTTTGATATTGTAAATGATAAAACCCTGCAACCCATTAACGGCTGGAACGACAAAGTTGGAACCGTTGCCTGCGTGGCCCTTTGGCTGGGAAATATAAGACTCATCGATAACATCAGGATTATTTAATACTTTTGCAAAAAATTTAAGGCTTAATCTTACTGTAAAATGACAATAGAAGTCCTAAAATCGAAAATCCACCGGGCCTCCGTAACAGAGGCAAACCTGAATTATATCGGAAGTATTACCATTGACGAAGATTTGATGGATGCTGCCAACCTGCTCGAAAATGAAAAAGTCAGCATTTACGACATTACTAATGGTAGCCGGTTCGACACGTATGTTATCAAAGGGAAACGCCGTTCGGGGGTCATTTGTCTGAATGGTGCTGCTGCACGAAGAGTAGCCGTAGACGACCTGATTATTATTGTTTCCTATGCTACTATGGATTTTGAGGAGGCAAAAACTTTTAAGCCACATATTATTTTCCCCGATAAAAACAATTTATTAAAATAAGCCGGTAAAAAAGTGCAGCGCAAGCAGACAATTTCTGTTTTGAAGTATCTTCTTTTTCTGGTCTTCGGACTGGTTCTTTTATGGTTGAGTTTCCGTAAACTGAATATGAACGAAGTATGGACGGAAATAAAAAAGGCAGATTATTTCTGGCTCTTTCTTTCGCTTGTTCTGGTACTGATCTCACATGTCTTCAGGGCTGCCCGCTGGAATTTGCTCATCGGCGGACTAAACTACAAAACGCGACTCACCACAACCTTTTATTCTGTTATGATTGGGTATCTGGCCAATACTGCCGTACCCCGCATGGGAGAGTTTGTGCGCTGCGGAGTGCTATCCAAAAAAGAAAACATCCCGTTTAATGCACTTTTCGGAACAGTTATCATAGAACGTATTTTCGACCTTATTGTATTGGTACTGTTAATTTTTTCCGTAATTGTCTTTCAAATAAAATTGCTGAACGATTTTTTACATGAATTCCTCAGGCCTTTCTTCAAAACTGTTTTTGTCAACATATGGGATATCAGCTTGTTTTCCCTGTTGCTGATTTCTATTTTTGTGGGTGCCTTTTTTCTACTCAAACGAAACAAACACCGATTCAACAACCATCCTTTTTACCTGAAGATGCGCGCATTTTTTAAAGGCGTAGTAGAAGGTATAAAGACCGTTAAATACATGAAAAACAAATGGTTGTTTCTCATCTATACCTTTTTTATCTGGCTGTTCTATGCTTTGATGGTTTACGTGCCCTTTATGATGTTTCCGCAGACGGCTACTTTGAACTTTGTAGATGGCATAACCCTGCTGGCCATTGGAAGCCTTGGAATTGTCGCTCCCGTTCCGGGAGGCATCGGTGCCTATCATTTTATTGTGAAAACAGTTCTGATGGAACTCTATAATATCAATGCCGACGTGGCCATCTCTTTTGCCACCATAACACATGCCGGACAAACACTGCTGAATGTTCTGGTTGGCGGCCTTGGCTACCTCATTATTTTCCTGACAAAATCTCAAAAACCAAGCAATGAAAAATCTTGATGTTATCGAAAAGAAAATACTGAACCTTCACCAGTTAGAGGCAGCCCTGTACCTGTGGCACTTTCAGGGAAAAAAAATTGTTTTTACCAATGGTTGTTTCGACCTGTTACATCTGGGACACATCGATTATCTGAGCAAAGCCAAAGACCAGGGCGATGTGTTAATTGTAGGGGTAAATACCGATCGCTCAGTGAAAATGCTCGATAAAGGAAAAAACCGGCCTGTTACAGACGAAAATTCACGTGCCACCCTGCTTGCAGCAATTCATTTTGTGGATGCCGTGGTGTTGTTTGACGAAGAAACACCGTACAACCTGATTGAAACCGTTCAACCTGATGTTTTAACCAAAGGAAGCGACTACCTGCCTGAGGATATTGTAGGCTACGACATAGTAAAGAAAAGAGGCGGAAAAGTGGTAACCATCGATTTCCTCCCGGGATATTCCACCAGCGGCATTATAGAAAAGATTAAAAAGGAAAAATAAAAACAAAGTGTAATCCGCCCATGGCATCCCAAACACTAAAAATACCTGCCATAATTCTGCCTTCTTCTTCAAATTATTACCACATTTCCCCTGTAATAGCCTATAAAAAATGATGTTGGCCTAAAAATATTATTTCCCATACTGTTTATTACCAAGTTGTTACAGTTTACGTAAATTTTTTTAATAAAAACACTTGACAAATTTTTATTTTGTTGTATCTTTGCACGTAAGTACTTACTTATAAAGATAAGGAAAGATGAAAAAAGTAATAATCGTTTGGGATGGAAAAAGAAAGATGTAAAACATAAAAAAATTTATTAATTTTTGGAGCAAATACTCACTTGCCAATAAATAATAAAAAGATTTAAAGAACAGTAGAATCATGGAAACAATAGTAGAAAGAGCATCGGGGGCCATAAGAAGAAAGCAGATTAAACGGGCTACGCTTGAAATTATTTCTGAGGAAGGGTTGAAAAAACTTTCCACAAAAAATCTTGCTAACCATGTACATTTGAGTGAAGGGGCCATCTTTCGCCATTTTCATTCAAAAAACGACATTATCCTCTCCATAGTTAATGACATTAAAGAGGATTTACTTAAACCATTACAAAAAATTGTTGAAAAACAAACCCCTCCCGATAAACGGCTGGAAGAGTTCATGTGCTTCCACGTAAACTACCTGAAAAAAAACAGTGGCGTAACCATATTATTATTTACCGAAGCAGCGTACCAAAACAGCGGATCATTGAAAAAACAACTCAATGAAATTTTCCGCTATATCAAACAATATTTTGGCAAGATAATCCACGATGGCATTGCACTGGGACTCTGGGACAACAGTATTTCCGTAGACGCCATCTCCACACTCTATATTGGAATTCCAATTACCATGAGTATTGAAATGAAACTGGCTCCTGAAATTTTTTCCTATCAAAATTTCTGCGGTCAGATGCTCCAATTGGTATCCCATTTGTTGGTATATCCAAAAGATAAAATAACTATTGAAAATAAAAATCTCTAAATTTTGAAATCATGAAAAGTGTAAAGCAAACAATTTTTAAAGAAGCGGTCAACCAGGTTATTTCAAATAAAATGCTGCGTGGAATAGCAGTAAAACAACTGGATAAATACTTATACAACAACTTGATGAGTATGGGTCGCGAGCAACTGGAACAGGAAAAAATGGACCAGTATGCTTTTATGACATCTATCGTAAACCAGGCCAGGAAAAACCTGGATAAAGGTTTTATCAAGCCCAAAGTAATGAAGAAAATGGCGCAGGTCTTTGTGGGCGACTCCTACACGCCAGACAGACATGCAAAACTCAGCCCTGTCAAAGAGGCATTTAAAGAAAAATATGGTGATTATCCGCCTCAGTTTCTGGTTTTGTCTCCCGGAAAAGGATGTAACCTGCACTGTACAGGCTGCTATGCTTCGTGCGAAGCCGCTATTGCCGAAAAACTCGATTTTGAAACATCCAGACGTATCGTAAGAGAAGCACACGATATTTTCGGTAGCAAATTTATGGTTATCAGTGGTGGCGAACCGTTTATGTACAAAGCCGATGGAAAAACTATTCTGGACCTTTTTGAAGAATTTAACGACATGTTTTTCCTCGTTTACACCAACGGAACCCTGATTAATGAAGAGATGGCCAACAAACTGGCCGAACTGGGAAATGTAACACCTGCTATCTCTGTTGAAGGCTGGGAAGAACAAACCGACGAAAGACGTGGAAAAGGCGTTTACAAACGCATCATGAAAGCCATGGAAAACCTGCGTCATGCAGGCGTACCTTTCGGAATGTCCGTTACTTCCACCAGCCATAATGCAGAAGTCCTTCTGCAAGACGATTTTTACGAGTACTTCTTTAACGAGCTGGGCGTATCCTACATGTGGCAGTTCCAGTTAATGCCCATTGGCCGTGGTAAAGATGTGGTTGACCTGATGATTACTCCAGAGCAACGCGTAAACCTTTACAAGCAATGGGCACATTTACTGGAAGACAAACATTTTCCTATTGCCGACTTCTGGAACTCTGCCTCACTCTCCAGTGGCTGTATTGCATACGGAAGATGGAACGGTTACTTCTACATCGACTGGAACGGTAACATCATGCCTTGTGTATTTGTCCCCTACCATGTGGACAATGTTATTGACCTCTTTAAAAACGGGAAAACACTGGCCGACGGACTGCAATCCAAAATGTTCAAAAATGGGAGAAAATGGCAAAAAGATTACGGATTTGAAAATCCGGACCACCGTGGAAATGTTCTGATGCCATGTTCCATCCGCGACCATTACAAAAACTTCAAAGAAAATATTCTGACACCCGATGCCAAAGGCGAAGACGAAGAAGCCGAAGCTGTATTACATGATCAGGAATACGAAAAAATGATGGAAGATTTTGATTCGGAACTTAAAAAGCTGACGGAAGATATTTTTAATGAGAAATATCTGAAGAAAGAACTCACAACAGATGAAGCCTGAAACATTTCATAAGGTTGTTGTCAATAATGCAAAACGTGCCAGGGAATTTCTCAACTTCCCCGGCACGCTTTACAAAACCAACAAGTACTGGATACGTCCGTTGGATGAGGAAATTGAAAAGGTTTTCAATCCTGATACCAACAAACTTTTCAGAAACGGGAAGGCTATCCGGTGGATTTTGTTGGATAAAAACAGGCATGTTGTTGGAAGAATAGCCGCTTTTTATGATAAAAAAAGTGCTATGAAAAACGACCAGCCCACGGGAGGAATCGGCTTTTTCGATTGTATTGACAACCAGCATGCTGCCAACATTCTTTTTGATGCCGGCAAAGAATGGCTGAAAAGCAAAGGAATGGAAGCCATGGATGGCCCCGTAAATTTTGGCGACCGCGACAATTTCTGGGGTTGCCTTGCAGACGGGTTCCAGCACGAACCGGTTTTCAATATGCCTTACAACTATCCCTACTACAACAACCTGTTTGAAAATTACGGCTTTAAAAACTACTTTAACCAATACACTTACCACATCAACGTGCAGGGCGGCTCACAGTCACCCATTATTCGTGAGAAAGCTGCCCGCCTGCATCGCGATCCTGCTTATCATTTCGAGATCCTCAATAAGGAAAACAAAACGCGTATTGCCAACGACTTTATGGTTATTTTCAACAAAGCATGGGCACGTTTTCCCGGGGTAAGCCGCATCCGTAAAGAGCAGGCAAAAGCCATCTTCAAAATGCTGAAGCCCATCATGGATCCACACGCTGTTGTCTTCGGTTATTACCATGACGAACCTGTTGCTTTTTACGTGATGGTTCCCGATTTGAACCAGATTATCCGGAAGTTTAACGGTAAAATAAATCTGCTGAACAAGCTCCGGCTCATAGCAGACCTAAAACTTGTAAAAAAATGTGACCGGCTTATCGGTTTAATTTTCGGCGTAGTTCCCGAACATCAGGGAAAAGGAGTAGAATCCGCCATCGTGGTTCGATTTGAAGAAGAAATTTTTAGCGGACGCGTTAAATATACTGATTTGGAAATGAACTGGATAGGTGATTTTAACACAGGAATGATGAAACTGGTGGAACAAATTGGTGGCACCATCCACAAAACGCATATAACTTACCGTCATCTTTTTGACCCTGCTAAAAAGTTTGAACGGGCCAAAAGAACATCATAAACAGAAAACTGCCCAAAGTAATCAGGCCATCCGGATAAATGAACAGATTAAAAAATACCGGATAGTCATTTATAATAGTAAAGACACGAATCATGGAACTGATAATGTATCATCTGGTTGAAGTGAAAACAACAAAACAGAAAGAAGCGTTTCTGCGACTGCCGGCTTTACTATATAAAATAGAAGAAGACATAAACTGGATTAGTCCGCTATATTCTGACACCAAAAACTTTTTTAACACAAAGAAAAACCCGCTACTCAAAGAAGGCCAGGTTAACCGTTGGCTGCTTTACGATGTAAACAAACACCTCATTGGAAGAATCGCCGCTTTTTATTGGGAACGCAGCACACTCACCGAAGAAAATCCCATGGGATATTTCGGCTTTTTTGAATGTACTGACGACAAAAAAGGAGCTGCACTTCTTTTTGAAACGGTGACTAAGTGGCTGTTACTAAAAGGACTAAAAGGCATGCAGGGACCATTCCACCTGGGTGGCCCCGGATTTTTTACCGGAAGCCTTACACGCGGTTTTTTTGAACCGGTGTACGGTATGCCTTACAATTTTTCTTTCTACAACGACTTGTTTATGGATTACGGTTTCCGTGATGTTTCAAAAACAGAAACCCTTCTCATTAAACTGGATGACTCCAACAACTGGAAATTTATCGAAAAAAAAGTCACTAATTTCTACCATGACCTGCGTTACCGTATTGAAACTTACGACCCTAAAAAACGCGGGACACTTGCAGAAGACTTTACGACCATTTTCAATAAATTTTGGACTGGCGTTCCGGGAATGACTTTAATGACAAAAGAAAGAGCTTTAAACCGTTTCAAATTTCTTCGTCCCGTGTTAGTCAAAGAAACAATAATCTTTGTCTATTTTGACGACAAACCCATTGCCTTTTTTATTGCTGTTCCGGATATTCATCAAATCATTAAAAAGTTTAAAGGAACCTACAACCTCTTTGACCGTCTGCGCCTGTGGTTTGCCATAAATATTTTTAAAACCATTCACTGCCTGAGCGGGTTAATTTATGGTATCGATCCCGGGTTTCAGAACAAAGATCTGGAGGCTCTTCTTTTCTATTCTTTAAAAGATCAGATTAAACAGAACAAACTGAAATACAAAATGTTGAAATTAATCAGGGTAGGTGATTTTGCTCCCGGAATAAAAAAAGTTGCACAACAATTAGATGGAAAGGTTCACCATCGATACGTTACTTATCAGCTTATGTTTGATAAGGTTGAAAAAAAGAAAGCGGAATCAGTATCTGCCTCCTGATGGAGGATAGCGGTTGATTCCATTTTCGGAATGTATTTTGAAAAACATAAAAGACAACAAGATGAAAATTTTGCTTATTAGCCCGCAAGGGTCAAACATATATGCCAAAATGGAAGTCGGTTTGCCACCTTTGGGGATTGCCTATTTGGCAGCCGTCATTCGTGAAAAAGGGCATGAAGTAAAAATAATCGACAAAAGTATTGAGCGAAGAGAGCTGACCGCTGCTGATTTTACCGACTTCGACCTGGTAGGCATTTCTGCCGATACTCCCCGCTATCCCGAGGCAGTAGAGATTGCCCGGGCCGCCAAAAAAGAAGGAAAAATAGTGGTTATGGGCGGTTACCATGTTACTTTTCTCGACAAAGAAGCTTTGGAAACAGGCGTGGTAGATGTCATTGTCAGAGGCGAAGCAGAAGAAATTTTTGTCAACCTCATCCATGCACTGGAAAAGAAAAAAGACTTATCCAACGTTAAGGGAATTTCGTTTGTTCGCAAAGACAAGCTGGTTCGTACAGCTATTGCGCCCCCGCCAGCCAACCTCGACACCATGCCGTTTCCTGCCCGCGATTTGCTCCCCATGGACAAATATACCAGTCAAATGGCAAGCTTACCCGTCACCAATCTGATTACCAGCCGGGGCTGTCCGTTTAACTGTTACTTCTGTTCATCTTCCAAATTCGGTGGCCTCAAATGGCGTTACCGCTCAGCAAAATCAATAGCTGACGAAATGGAAATCCTATACCATGAATACGGTTACCGGGCCTTTGCTTTTATGGATGATAATTTTACGCTCAGTAAACGCAGGGTAATGGAATTTGCCGATGAACTGGAGAAACGAAAAATGAACGACATTCTCTGGTGGTGTTTTTCCCGAATTGATATTCTCATCCGTAACGAAGATATGGTAAAACGCATGGCCGAAGTGGGAGCCTTTCAGATCTTTTTAGGATTGGAAAGCCATAACGAACAAACACTGGACGATTATGGCAAAAACGTGGGCAACAAAGAACAAGATCAGGCCATTAAATTACTAAATAAATACGGTATCAGCATTCACGGAAGTTTTATTGTGGGCGATATTAACGAAACCAAAGAAATGGCCATGCAAACCGCAAAATGGGTGCAGCAGGTAAACCCGCGCGTGGCACAATTCTCTATTTTAACCCCTTATCCGGGAACGGCACTTTACCACGATGTGGAACGCGAAGGCCGGTTCCTGCACAAAAACTGGGAGTTGTACGATGCCCTCCACGCCACCGTAAAAACCGATGGCATGACCCCTGACGAGGTGCAAAAAATACTGATTAAAGATTACCGGATGGCCTATCTTAACAAGTACAGGCTTTTCCATCCGCGAAAATTTTCACCCGAAGTAACCAAACGGCTTAAAAACCTCAATGCCAAAATGGGAGGAATGAGAAGCATTATTAAACCCTTCCAGGTGTTTGGTACTTTTTGGAGGGAAATGCAACACACCAAACCCAAAAAAATGATGGCCAAATGGGAAAAACAGAATCAGGAAACAAATACAAAAGCACTCCACCTCAAAGAAGATGATAATGTAATGGAATTACAAGATAAAATGCTGGGAGAAGCAGAAACACATATGAATGATCATCATCAATATGAGGTACCCGGAGAGAACAAACATCCTGTCAACGGAAAAATTCATAAAAGAATAAATAATAATAAACCTGCTTCTACAAGTGATGCACTCCCCGCGGAAAAGAAAACTACCCAATAATACCGATTATACATCAAAATGTCATACTGTTTTTTTAATAAAAATAGTTAAAAAATACTTACCAGTTTCATTATTTAATACTTTTGCAAGTAATTACTCACCTGCTGAAATGCAGTTGTGTCAGAAAAAATTAATGTTTTTAATTTGTTGATAGAAAAACAGTTATGGATTATCTTATTTTTATTATATCATTTTTTGCATCTTTTATTTTTTCGCTCGGCGGAATAGGTGCTGCTATTGTATTGATTCCAATATTGGTTTGGTTTGGGATTCCCATAAGCACAGCAAAGCCAGTTGGTTTGTTTTACAACACGGTGAGCTTAACAGGAGCCAGCATTCATAACATTAAACACAAACTGCTCGACTTTAAGCTGGGAATTCCCATTATTGTGTTTTCATTTCTTTTTGCCATATTAGGCGCCTGGCTTACCAAATTTATCCCCTCAAAGTTTATTCTCATCCTGTTCATTGCTTTCCTTGTCTTTTCAGGACTTATGTTCCTGTTTTTCAAAAAGAAAGAACAAGAGGAATACCGGGATGACAAACCCTGGTTTTCGCTCTCGCTTATCGGCGCTGTTGCCGGAATACTCTCCGGACTTCTGGGTATTGGCGGCGGAGGAATTATTTCTCCGTTAATGTTAATGCTGGGTTTTCACCCAAAAAAAATCACCACCATTACCGCTTTTGTAGTACCGTTTTCTTCTTTCTCCGGATTTCTAACATACTGGATGATGGGAAAAGCCGACTGGAAACTGATACTGATTGCTTCCGTGGCCGGGGTTATGGGAGCATCGCTGGGAACCTGGTTTATGCAAAAAAATCTACAGCCCAAAACGGTTAAGAAAATCCTGGCGATTATTTTAATTTTAATGGCTGTAAAACTCATTTTTAAAGTGATTTAAAAGACACCTGATCAAGAGTATGACAGGAATAATTTATCCAAAACTATGACCAGGACGACAACACCCGGTAAAATAAATTGAGGACAATAAAATATAAACACATGAAAACAGTAAGATATTTCCTGATAACCTTATTACTGGCTTTGATAACCTTGCCCGGCTTTGCGCAAACGCCTGCCCGCCCAACTGACAAAATAGAATGGCATGGTTATACACAATTGTGGGCAAGTACTAATTTTGACAACACTTATTCCGTTGCGTTGCGAAGGTTAAAATTCTGGATGACTTCCGGGCCTGCATTTTCCCAACACTGGTCGTTCAATGTACAGGCAATTTTTACATCTATGGGACACGAAAAATTTTTCCTCCAGAATGCTTTCGGCCAATACCGTAACAAGTCAGGGGTTTCCAGTGTACGTTTCGGACAATTTATCCCAAAATTCAGCTTGCAGTATTTCCAGCACGACTATCTGATGTCCAGTATAGAAAGAGCTAACATTATTATGGCCGGAATCCCCGATGGAACGCTTGGCGTTCGCGACCTTGGTGCTCAGTACACCCTGAAAGCGGCCAAAAAACATCTGGAAGTTAATTTTGGCCTGTTCAATGGGTATGGAATTAAACAATACCGGCTAAACGACGATGGCGGTTACCTGCTCACCCACAACTTATCCTACACCATCAAAAGGAAAAATGCATTGTGGAAGTTTGGCTATTCGGTCATGTTCCGGAAAGCAGTAAAACTGGAACTGAAGCATATTCTTCCTGATTCCGTTCTGTTTTCAGGAAACGATTTTCGATACGACGTGTATGCCATGTTCAACAGTAAACATTTTGACCTGCAGGGCGAATACCTGAGTGGCTGGCTAAACGGAAACAGGTTTGATGGCTATTACGCACTGGCCACCCTTAAAGCCAATGCCAAAAACGAAGTTTATCTTTCTTATGAGAAATATAATGATCTGATAAGTACCACAAGCAATAACCCCTGGTACATAGCTGGTTATAACTATTTAATAAAACATCACGACATAATGGTAACCCTTGACACCCGGTTCCAAAAGGACTATGGAAGACTGAATAATATTACAAGTATTCAATTTCAATTATTTTTTCATTAAACAATTTATTGTATGATTAATCCAAAAGATTGGCTCGAATTCGGGCAAAAATTTCACGGGCACAAATGTCCGGCCATGCCAAACGGCCTGAGAGTAGCCGCAGCAGCCATGAACAAACTTAATGTGGAACGTACCGGCGACAGCGACCTGCACGTTATTCTGGAGTTGGGTGAACATCACTGTGCACACTGTTTTGCCGATGGCGTTCAGGTGATAACGGGATGTACACTGGGAAAAGAAAATATCGAATCCGTTTTTATGGGCAAATGGGGACTGACACTCATTGACAAAAAAACAAACCGTGCCGTCCGGGTTACGCCAAAAGCCGAATCGATGATGGCTTCCAAAAATACCAGGTTTTTCAATGATTACCGTATGAAAGGCGTTCCCCCCACACAGGTACCGGATGAAGTAGTGGAACCGCTTATCGAAAAAGTAATGAATACACCTGATGAAGAGATGCTTATTATCTCAGACGTATTTGAATACAAATGGAAAGAGCCTAAAGGCACATTTGCCAGTTTTGTTTGTGATGAGTGTGGTGAGATGGTGGTTGAAAAATACGGCCGCCTCAAAGGCAACAAAAAAGTGTGTATTGCCTGTGCCAACAAATAACACCATTGTGTTTTAAGGGGGCTTCTAATACATCGGAAACGCGTTTAAAACCAGGTAAAATATCCACGATTAGTTTAAAACACGCAGAAGGAGAATAATTATCTGCAAAATGCCGGCCACGAATTTCACAAATTACACGAAAGTTTTTCACCAGCGAAAAACTAAAATTCGTGTGATTTGTGTAATGCGCGGCTAAAAACGTAAATAACCATAATGCATTAAAAATTAATTAATTACAACTTAATAAAACACATGAAAAATTCCGGCAGGTAAGGTTGAAAATAAAATTCATTACTTTTACCAGAACCACTTATTTTTGCAAATTATTCTGTATCAAATCTGAACATAATGGACCGACTGGCAAACATCATACTAAAACTTAAATGGCCTATCATTATTCTGGCTATTTTGCTAACCGGTTTTTTTGGTTATGAACTCACAAAAATAAAACTCGATTCCAATGTTATTGACTCGCTGCCGGCCAATGATTCCATTGTCTCTCTTTTTAAGGATATAGGAAAACAATTCGGTGGTAACGAAATAGGCATGGTTATCGTAAAGTCTGACAACGTTTTTAAACCTGCCGTGCTGAAGGATGTACAACGCATTACGAAAACGCTGGGAAACCTGAAAGGCGTTACAGCAGTTACCAGCCTCACCAACATCCTTAATTTTGATGCCGTAGGAAACAATTTTCAGGTAGGCCCACTCATCAATATGACGCGGCTTCCCCATTCAAAGGCAGGGATAGACAGCCTGAAACAGATTGTAACATCCAATAAAATGTACCGCGGAAACCTGGTTTCGTCCGATGGAAAAGCCTGTATTGTGGTGTTCAAGTTTTCGGAGGGGAGTAATGTTGGCGCTGTTGTGCGACAAGTAAAAAGTACCATTAAAAAACTCCCGTTAAAAGAAAAAGTTTATTTTGCCGGTGGTCCTTTTATCACGGCCATGGTTGCCAAAATCATATCAGAAGATCTTATTTTTCTTATCCCCATCACCTTTTTGGTCATTTCCATTATTCTCTTCCTGAGTTTTCATTCTATCCGCGGTGTTGTACTGCCCATGCTCACAGCCGGCATGGCCATTATCTGGGCGCTGGGATGCATGCCGCTTATGGGACTGAATATGTCTATGGTTTCCAACAACATTCCTATTATTCTTATGGCGGTGGGCAGTGCTTATACCATTCATGTCCTTAACCGCATCAACCAATGTGGCGAAAAGGATTTCCACAAAGCTGTCCGTAAGGCACTGGGGCACATTTTTGTCCCTGTCAGCCTGGCAGCACTGACCACCATGATTGGATTTGTCTCTTTCATATTTGGTGCCTATCTGAAAATGATCCGTAACTTCGGGCTGATAACGGCACTGGGCACCTTTTTTGCCGCCCTCCTGTCCCTGTTTTTCATTCCTGCAATATTGATGATTTTCCCGGGAAAAGGGAAAAAGAAAAGAATTTCAAAGCCTGTAAAATCCTACCTTAACGATTATATCCTTACCCCTTTAACGACATTGGTTCTGAAGCATCCAAAATATATTTTTACTGCCTGGATTGTGCTTATCCTTATCAGCTTTGCAGGTGCTTTCTCCATACGCCGCAGTGTAGATGTGAGCGATTACTTTCAGAAATCAAATCCCGAAAGAATTGCCGAGAATATTATGGTTCAGAAATTCGGAGGTATTAAACCGGTGTTTTTGCAATTTACGGGAAACATGCAAAGTGCAGCGGTACTGAAAACCATGAAAAAGGCACAGGATTATCTCCAAAAAAGTCCTTCCATAACCTCCACCCAATCCATTGCCAACATTATCATTAAGCTCAACGGGGCATTAACCGGAAAATATAAAATTCCTGACAGCGATGCCGCCATTGGCCAGTTGTGGTTCCTGCTGGATGGAAATTCAAATATCTCTCAGCTTGTATCGGAAAATCTGGACAAAGGAATTGTTGTGGCAAAATTTAACGGAAAAGGCAACCATGCTGCTGCAAACTTTGCAAAATACATGAAACCCTTCATTGCCCAAAACAGCCGGCCGGGTTGTAAAATACAAATGACAGGCATGCCATTTATCAATGCCGAAATGGATCAAAGCCTGTTAAACAGTCAGATTGCCAGCCTGATTATCGCTACTATTTTTGTCATAGGTATTGTGAGCCTCATACTGTGGTCATTTACCAAAGGGTTGCTTGCCAGTATTCCCATCGCTGTTACCATCATTATTTTGTTTGGGACCATGGGCCTTACCAACATCCCGTTAAATATGGGAACGGTACTGGTAGCCAGTATTGCCATGGGAATTGGCATTGATTATTCCATTCATTTTATCACCCATTTTAACGATGGGTTAAAATTGGGACTTCCGGTACAGGAAGCCATAACAGCTACCATGAAAATGAGCGGAAAAGCCATTCTTATCAATTTCAGCTCCGTATCGGGAGGCTTTTTGGTACTTGTCTTTTCCAAGTTGGTACCCATGCAATATTTTGGTATATTAGTTGCATTAAGTATGCTAAGTTCCAGCCTGGGAGCACTCACCCTGCTTCCGGTAATTTTAATCATACGAAAAAGAAAACAACGTTTAAAAACTGCTTAAAATGAAAAAGATAAATTTTAGCTTTCTTTTGTTGCTCGCCTGCATAACAGTCGTTCCGCTTCATCTCTTTGCACAAAATCCTGAGGATATTTTACAGAAAATGGATGCACAGGCAGCCACCATTAAAGACAAAACGGCCAATGTGGTAATGGAAATGATTAACAACAGAACCGGCAAGGTAAAAACGCGCAAAGCCCTTTTAAAGCAGAAAATGCCTTATAAAACACTTTTCCGGTTTACCTACCCGCCTTCACAGGCAGGGATTGGCACACTTTCTCTCCCGGGCGGTATTGTTTATCTCTACATGCCTGCTTTCGGAAAACCAAAAAAAATATCTCAGATTGCCAACAGCGGTGCTTTCTCGCAATCTGATTTCTCCACCAAAGATATGGGCCCTAAAGACTGGGCAAAAAATTACACAGCTACTTTACTGCGTACTACCGATACCGCCTATGTCTTAAAACTCATCCCAAAAGAAAAAAGTACTGTTTATTCAAAATTGGTGGTTGTGGTCAACAAAAAGCACTTCTTCCCCGAAAGAGTTGTCTATTATAATCTAAAGGGTAAAATTATGAAAGAAGCAGACAACCAATACGAAAAAATCGGCAACCTGTGGGTTGCAAAAACAGCCTCTATGACTAACTTCCAAAAAGCCCATACCACCCGTATCATTAGTTCAAATATTAAAGTTAACCAAGGACTAAAAAGCAGCGATTTTACAGTGGAGCAGCTGGTTCCGCCTAAAAGCAGAAAGAAATAATAATTAACAAAAAATAATCAATATCATGGGTAAAATAATACGCCAGTCGGGAGATATTCGCAGGGAACAAATAAAAGCAGCCGTCAAAGAGATCATCTTTTTTGAAGGAATGCAAAAACTTACTACAAAAAATATTGCTAAAAATGTAGGCATCAGCGAAGGAACAGTATTCAAACATTTTACTTCAAAAAAGGCTATCATCAATGACATTCTGAAAGATGTGCATGAAGAAATGGTATTACCATTGCAGCAGATTGCCAATAATGACAGGGATGCCAACACACGTCTTGAAAAATATATCTGCTTTCATTTGGAATACCTGGCGAAAAACAAAGGGATAACTATGCTGCTTTTTTCGGAAGCCTCCTACCAAAATGATGCTGATTTAAAAAAAATGCTGAGCGAAACCTATCAATTGCTGGAACAGGGTTTTGCCAAAATTGTTCAGGATGGCATTTCCGAAGGGATTTGGGACCAGGCCATCTCTGTAGAGGACATCGCCAGCCTGTACATGGGCATTCCCCTGGCCATGAATGTTGAGCTGTTACTGCAACATGAAAAATTCAAAGAGATTAGCTACTGTAATAATATGCTGGTGTTGTTACAGCGCATTTTAAGAAAATAATTACAGCGTCATTAAAATAGCATTCAGCTTATAAAGCATTCTTTAACCACCTTTTTTACCAAAAGATGAACAGGAAACAGCCGGGATTGTGGAAAAGCATCGGAAAAAAAATTTATTTCTTTTTCCCGGTAAGGCTGTTGTTGGGATATCTGAAAACAAACCATCTTATCCTTCTGTCGTGGCTGATTCCGTTTATGATTATTCTCAACGTTTTTGGTATTAAGTTCGGGCTGCCCTCTCTTTTTCTTGCCCCGGAGTATATGGGAAAAATAAACGGACCTGCCTTTCTGTTTCTGGGGTTGGTAACGGGTAGTTTTATCATGGCCTTTCATATTTCGTCGTATGTGGTTATGGCCCATCGCTATCCTTTTATCGCCACCGTATCCCGGCCGTTTTATATTTATGCGTTAAACAATTCTGTTATTCCGGTTGTATACCTCATAATTTATCTTTACCAGAGTTTTGGGTTTCAAACAGGTTATGAAATGATTCCTCCCGGCAAAGTCATGGTAAACTTGCTGTTTTTCCTTTCCGGGGTTCTTATATTTGTTTATGTCTCTTTTGGCTTCTTTTATTTTATGGTAAGGGTATGGCCACGCTTTGCCTCCATCGGATATTCAAAACTAAGCAAGAAAAAAGGCTTGCGTTGGATATCCCGTATCGTGGAGAAAGACAAACAACAAAAAATGCAGGAAGCCCCCAAAGAAAACCGGGGGCCATCCAAGGTGGAGTGGTATATCAGTAGCCTGACCACCACTTCCCCATCGCTGGAATTCAGCCAATACAACAAAAGCTTTCTGACAAAAGTATTTCATCAGCAGCATAAAAATGCGTTTTATTATGTGCTGCTCATTCTGGTTTTCATTATTGTCAGGGGAATGATAAAAGACCAGCCACAGCTGATTTTGCCGGCAGGCGCAAGTCTGCAACTTCTTTTTACACTTATATTACTGATTACAAGTCTTTTTTATATTGTCTTCCGCAGGTGGACTTTCATGGCTGCTTTGCTGCTGCTGTTTGTCGGAAATTATATTTCTCCTTTCACCATCAACAGTTATAACGACAACGCCTACGGACTCAATTACTCCAATAAAAAGATGCCGGTAAGACCGTTAAGCCATGGTAATTTCCGCAAGGACTCCTTAAATACAGTGAAAATATTAAACCGGTGGGCAGCAAAAAATGCTTTACCCTCCGGTGAAAAACCCAAAATGGTGATTGTCTGTTCCAGTGGCGGAGGCATGAAGCTGGCCATGTGGACCTATTACTCAATGGCTTATGCCGATAGCGTAACCCACGGGAAGCTAATGCGGCACACACAACTTTTTACGGGAGCTTCCGGGGGAATGCTGGGAGCAGCCTTTTTGCGACAGCTTTATCTCGAAAAACAACAAGGAAAGATAAAAAAGCTGCTTTCTAAGAAATACATCTCCCAAATTACCACCGACATTCTCAATCCGGTATTTTACAGCTTTTCCATGAGCGACTGGTTTTTCAGGCTGCAACATTTCCGGTACAACGGACATCGGTATTACAAAGACAGGGCTTACATGTTTGAACAGACACTGGACCGAAACCTGGGTCCTGTTCTTGACAAACCACTCATTGCCTATCGTAAACCCGAAGAAAACGCCACCATTCCCATGCTTATTCTTACCCCTACCATTATCAACTCGGGAAGCCGGTTAATTATCTCGCCGGTGGACGTGTCTTATCTTACCAAAGACCCTTACAGTAAACTACTGAAGAATATTGAGTTTCGTTATAATTACCACGCTTTTGGCGCAGACAGCCTACGTTTTCTGTCTGCCATCCGCATGAATGCCAGTTTTCCTTATGTAAGTCCCATTGTGGCTTTACCGGGAAAACCGCGAATTTCCGTTTTTGATGCAGGCCTCAATGATGATTACGGTTATTTAACCGCTTATGATTTCGCCATGGAGTTTAAAAGCTGGATATTGCAAAATACGGGAGGACTGATTATCATCAATATTGATGAAAACGACTATCCTTTCTACGGAAAAAAGATTGACTTTACCAGCCACCTGCTACGGCCGCTGGGAACACTCTTTTCCGATTGGCTATCCATTCAGGAAAACAATTATCTGCCAGTCATTGCTTCCCTGAAAAAAGTTTTAAACGGAAAATTTCATTTCATCAGTTTCCGTTTCGGCTCAAAAGACAAAAGGGTCTCCCTAAGCTGGCACCTTACAAAGCGTGACAAACAAATCCTTAAACAAGCCATTTACCTTCCTAAAAATCAGCAGGAGATACAACGCCTGAACAAACTGTTGAGGTAAATTACACAAGGGTCCTGCGCTAATTTCAGGCGCAGATATCCAAATCAGAATTCAAAAAACAAACCACTTAAGGTGTCCCCTTTTAGATTTATATCCAAAAAATAATGAACATAACTTCGTACTTTTGCTGTATAAAAATACATCCTTATGCTTATCATTGGAATTACCGGAACACTCGGCGCAGGAAAAGGAACCATTGTGGAATATCTGAAAGAAAAGAAAAATTTCCGGCATTATTCTGTTCGTGCGTATTTGATTAAAGAAATTGAAAAACAAAGCCTTCCGGTAAACCGCGACAGTATGACTTCGGTCGCCAACCAACTGCGCAGCAAACACCATCCGGCATATATTGTAGAAGCGCTATACAAACAAGCAGTCGTGGCCGGAGAAAATGCTGTCATTGAAAGCATCCGTACCCCTGGCGAGATAGATTTTTTGCGGAAGCAGGGTAACTTTTATCTTTTTGCCGTGGATGCCGACCCGAAAATCCGTTATGAACGTATCCGGCAGCGTGGCTCCGAAACCGACCACATCGATTTTGAAACTTTTCTTGCCAACGAAGCCCGCGAAATGACTACCACCGATCCCAACAAACAAAACCTGGGAAAATGTATCCGGATAGCTGATTTTCGGTTTGATAACAACGGTAATTTCGAGGCACTTTATGCAGAAGTGGACAGGGTGTTGAAAAAGATTGTTTAATGTTGGTACAACCGAACACTTTAAACAAGATGACTTTTTCGCTATTCGATTCAATTCACAAAATAAATCAAACCGTTGTAGTAAAAATAGCGGGGAATACTATAGGGGACTTCTAATAATTACTTCGCATCAAGATTTTCAGAGTTTTTTATAGACGATGAAAGTTTTTGATGCACTATCGGGATAATGCAAGAAAATTTGAGAAAGTAAATGGGAAATAAATCACGATATCCTTGTCCAGAGTACTTTCCCTTTGAACCGTTGACGCATTTCGCGGTTAAGTAGCTTGTTTTCGGGTTTTTGCAGACGAGGGTCATCATCCAGTATGTTAATGGCAATTTGCCTCGTCCGGGCAATCAGCTCACCATCTTTGGCGAGGTTGGCAATGTGAAAATCGAACATACCCGATTGCCGTGTGCCCTGTATGTCGCCGGGACCCCGTAGTTTCAGGTCAGCTTCGGCAATCTCAAAACCATCGTTGGTAGCAACCATTATCTCCAGTCTTTTGCGTCCTTCGTTGGAGAGTTTGTTGCCCGACATAAGAACACACCACGACTGGTCGGCACCACGTCCTACGCGTCCCCGCAACTGATGCAATTGCGACAGGCCAAAGCGTTCCGCGTTTTCGATGACCATCATGGAGGCATTCGGCACATCCACACCCACCTCTATCACCGTGGTAGACACCATAATATGCGTCTCCCCTTTCACAAATCGCTGCATTTCAAATTCTTTGTCTTCGGGTTTCATCTTACCGTGAACTACGCTCACATGGTATTCCGGTTCGGGAAAATCGCGCAGCATATTTTCGTAACCATCCATCAGGTTTTTCAAATCGAACTTCTCCGACTCTTTTATCAATGGATAAACCACATAGACCTGCCGTCCTTTTTTAATTTGCTCGCGCATAAATCCCAACACCCGCAACCGTTTCGACTCAAAAAAATGAAGCGTTTTGACCGGTTTTCTTCCGGGAGGCAATTCGTCAATCACCGATACATCCAGGTTACCGTAAAGCGTCATGGACAATGTGCGGGGGATAGGTGTGGCGGTCATAACCAGAACATGTGGCGGAATGCTGTTTTTCTCCCACAATTTGGCTCGCTGGGCCACGCCAAACCGGTGCTGCTCGTCAATGACCACGAAACCCAGGTTGCTAAACTGCACAGTATCTTCGATGAGTGCATGTGTCCCAACGAGCACAGGAAGCTCGTGACTTAACAAAGCTTTATGGATTTTTCTGCGTTGTGCTGTTTTGGTAGAGCCTGTAAGCAGAGCCACGGGAATATCCATGTTGCCAAGAAATTTTTTAAGCGTGTTGAAATGTTGTGTGGCCAATATTTCGGTGGGTGCCATAAAAGCCGTTTGAAAACCGTTGTCGATGGCAATGAGCATACTCATAAGTGCCACCAGCGTTTTACCACTGCCCACATCGCCCTGCAAAAGGCGGTTCATCTGTTTTCCGCTGCGCAGGTCGGCACGGATTTCACGGATAACCCGTTTTTGTGCACCGGTTAATTCAAAAGGAAGGTGCTTTTCGTAAAAAGTATTGAAATAATCGCCCACTTTTTCAAAAATATGCCCGGCCACTTTTTCTTTCAGGATTTTCTTTTGCAGCAACAGCTCCAGCTGGACAAACAACAGTTCTTCAAATTTAAGTCGTTGCCCGGCTTTGTTGATGATGGCCGGATCTTTTGGAAAATGGATGTTGATCATAGCCTCCGGATGACTCATCAGGTGGTACTTCTCCTGCAGATAATCGGGAAGATTTTCTTCAATTTTGGAAGCTGTATCTTTCAGCAGCGTCCGGATAATTTTGCTAAACCCACGACTGCCCAGTCCGGCGGTTTTCAGCTTTTCGGTGGAATGATAAATCCCTTCGAGCCGGTTACCTGCCACCGTTTCCGTTTCCTGAGTTACATCCTCCACTTCGGGATGCACCATATTGAAATTATTCTTAAACACCGAAGGTTTTCCGAAAATAAGGTACTCCTTCCCCGGCTCAAATCGTTTTCTCACCCACTGCAATCCCTTAAACCATAACAGTTCAATACTACCACTATCATCCGTCAGGCGAAAAGAAATAAATTTCGTTCGTTTGTCGCCCACGGCTTTCATGTCTGATATTTTTCCTTTCAAAAGGAAATAAGCAGAATCGGTATTTATCTCACTAATTTTATAAATCCGGCTTTTGTCCACGTAACGGAAAGGAAAATGATACAGCAGATCACCATAAGTTCTGATATCAAACTCTTTGGCGAGCAGTTCCGCTTTTCGCGGGCCTACGCCTTTCAGATAAGTAATATGTGTATCAAATACCGATTGCATGAACAAACAAAGGTAAAAAAGTTTGGCATCACACAGATACGTTGATATTGTGGCTAATTCCTATTTTGAGGCGCCAGGGTTTTAAAAAGCAAGTCATTATTTAGGTGTCCCGTCAGGGACAAGATATTTATAGATAGGAGCAAAACAGTCGATAAGTCCCGTCAGGGACGGTATATTATTTTATGTCTTTCAGCAGGTACCGTCCATCATAATCAATTTCAAATTTGTCTAATAATTCCTGATACTCTTCTTTAAATGATTTCTTTTTATGATGCTGTTCCTGGTTCAAAATATAGTTCACAACCCTGTCAATATGAGAATGAGAATAGGAAAAAGCCCCGTAACCTTCCTGCCAATTGAATTTTCCTTTAACAACCCCCTTTTTGTTTATCCATTTTGATGATGATCCTTTTATATCTTGTAACAGGTCAGGTATTAGCTGGTGGGGTTTGTAGCCAATAAAGACATGAATATGGTTCGGCATTCCATTGATAGCTATTAGTTTGTGACTGTTGTTTTGTACTATTCCTGTTATGTATTTAAAAAGCTCATCTTTCCAGACAGGTTGAATCAATGAAACCCTGTTTTGAACTGCAAATACAAATTGAATATACAATTGTGTATAGGTATTTGCCATTGCTTTAATATTCCGTCCCTGACGGGACTGGTTAGAAATGGTGAAATCTTGTCTATAAATATTATGTCCCTAACGGGACTTCATAGTACGACAAAATATTTTTATGTAAAAGTAACAAAGTTTTTATTGTCTGATAAATACTTAGCGCCTCAAAATAGGAATTAGCCGATATTGTATTCGGAGAAAAGGATTGCCTCAAAATAAACTTGAAAATTTCACAAAATTTCATTATATTACGACAAATTGAATTTGTTCTTAAGAGAAATTCAGAAAGAAAAGCTGAGCCATGAAAACATTTTGGGAAAATATCAATCTTAAACCGGATGTCTTGCAGATAATCCAAAAAATCATGAAAGAAAATTCATTTTTAATTCGTGTTTTCAAAAGATCAGACACCTATGAAGAAGCTAAAAACCGATTACGTTACTGGCTAACAGATTATTACAAATCGCACTGGGGAGCTTTTGAATTTTATAAAAATGATACACCTGAAACATTTGATAAATTATCGTGGCAGGATTATGCCGCCATCAGGCTGACCGATTATCTTGACAACGAGGGACGATATTTCAAGGATCCTAATTCAGGTGGAGAACCCATTCGCAATGAGCCGGTAAAAATTCTCTGGCTCGCTATTCGGTTCGGAAAAGGCGACAGCAACAAGGCTTTTTTCCTTGATATGCTTTACCTTTTTCGTCAACTGAATGGAAAATTAGAGCGGAATATCCCTGATAAAGAAAAACTCAACCGATGGATGGCACATCATCCTGCGGGGTTGGACAACAAAATAATTGAAGAGAGAAAGCTCAACAAAGACCGTATCATTCGCAAAATTATTCAAAACATAGATGTTGGCCTTCAAAAAAGCCGGCGGTTTCAGTTTGCTCCCGGAAGCACTTTTAACGAAAAATATCAACAAGTACATGAATGGTGGAACGACTACCGTTTTCATCTGACTTTTGCCATTCGGCATCCCGACATGCTCAACGATATGCTCAATAATTCGTTATCTGAAAAAACCCTGCAACGACTGTATGATGCGCATCAGAAAGGTATTCCGCTGTTTGTCAACCCGCATTATCTGTCGCTGTTATCAGAACATCATAACCCACGGTTACCGGTGGCTGACAGAACTATCCGCGATTACATTTTTCCCAGCCAAAAGCTCATTGATTCGTTTGGAAATATTGTAGCCTGGGAAAAAGAAGACATCATACGTCCTGGCGAACCCAATGCCGCCGGTTGGCTTTTGCCCTCACACCATAACATTCATCGCCGCTATCCTGACGTGGCTATTTTTATTCCCGACACTACAGGGCGTGCCTGTGCCGGGCTTTGTGTTTCATGTCAGCGCATGTACGATTTTCAAAACGGACATTTCAATTTTAATTTGAAAAAGCTGAAACCTCAGCTGAAATGGGCTGACAGGATGCGGTTGCTTATGGATTATTTTGAAAATGATGCGCAACTGCGTGATATTCTGATTACCGGAGGGGATGCCTTTATGAATTCGGATGAATCACTGAAAGAAATTCTGGAAGCCGTTTACAACATGGCGTTGCGGAAAAATATAAAAAACGAAAAGCGGAAAGATGGTGAAAAATACGCCGGAATAATGCGTGTGCGACTGGGAACACGAATACCCGTTTACCTGCCGCAACGAATTACTAACAACCTGGTCTCCATTCTTGCCGATTTCAGAAAAAAAGCTGCTTCTATTGGGATACGGCAGTTTATTATTCAAACCCATATCGAAACGGCCATGGAAATTACACCGGAAACGCGCGAAAGTATCCAAAAACTTATTGGTGCCGGATGGCTGGTCGTCAATCAGCAGGTATTCATTACGGCAGCTTCCCTGCGCGGGCATACTGCCAAACTGCGTAAAGTACTGAATGACATCAACGTGCTTCCATACTATACTTTTTCCGTAAAAGGTTTCATGGAAAATTACGCCAATTTTGCCACCAATGCCCGTTCAGTACAGGAAAAAACCGAAGAGAAATACCTTGGAAAGATTGCTGCAAAACATGAAAATGAGCTAAAAAATATCCATGACGATATCACCCGTTTACCGCAATTAATTCATCGGTTAAGAGAAGATGAAGGATTACCTTTTCTCTCTACAGATCGCAGTATCATGAATCTCCCCGGGCTAGGGAAAAGCATGAAATTCAGAACCATAGGAATAACGCATAATGGCAGGAGAATTCTGCGGTTCAAACATGACAAGAATCGCCATCAAAGCCCGATTATTAAAAAGATAGGAGATATTGTTATTATAGAATCCAAACCAATAGCAAGATACCTGAAACAGATAGAGCGTATGGGACAAAATATTCGGGAATATCAGACAATCTGGGGATATTCGTTAAGCAAAACAGAACCACGTTCACCCGTTTACCAATATCCACATTACAGTTATCAAGTTACAAAAAAGTACACTAACTTCCAATTAGAAACAACTTTCCGGGAAGAGGAAAAAACAAAAAGCACAATGTCAAATTGAAAAATTATGGCGAATCTTCACTGACCAATATCTTTTTCGGGTTTTTCATTTTACGTACTTTTGTGGTAACAAAATGAACAGCAAAAAATCACATAAGAAAAGTGCCCTCAAGGTAAATGCCGGGATAGAAAAGCCGGAAGCTGTAAATCCGCTACTGCAGCAAAAACCTGATAAATTCAGAAAAAACAGGGTAAGTCCGTCTGAATATCTCAAAGGGATACAAACCGGTAACCGTACGCTGCTCAGCCGCGCAATAACGCTTGTTGAAAGCACTTTACCTGAAGATAGCAAAGCTGCCGGTGAACTAATCCGATTGTGCCTTCCCTTTTCCGGAAAAGCATTACGCATGGGGGTAACAGGTGTCCCCGGAGTGGGGAAAAGTACTTTTATAGAACGTTTTGGGCTTTTCCTTATCGAAAACGGACACAAAGTGGCGGTACTTACCATCGACCCTAGCAGCATGCGCAGCCGGGGCAGTATCCTTGGCGACAAAACACGCATGGAAGAACTTGGCAACAACAGCCGGGCTTTTATCCGCCCTTCTGCCAGTGCAGGAACGCTGGGCGGGGTGGCACGCAAAACACGCGAAGCCATGATTTTGTGCGAGGCGGCCGGTTATGATATTGTCTTTGTAGAAACAGTTGGCGTAGGACAGTCGGAAACGGCAGTAGCACAAATGGTCGATTTTTTTCTGTTACTCATGCTGGCAGGCGGCGGCGATGAATTACAAGGCATCAAACGGGGCATCATGGAAATGGCTGACCTCATCGTAATTAACAAAGCCGATGGCGAAAACATTAACAAAGCAAATCTTGCAAAACGAGAATATGAAAACGCGCTCCATCTTTTTCCGCCATTACCCAACGGCTGGCAACCTTCTGTGCTGACGGCCTCTGCCCTTTACGGGGAAAACGTACCGGGGATCTGGGACCAGATTGAAAATTTCATGCAACTTACAAAACAAAACGGATTCTTTGAAAAAAACCGCAAAGACCAGGCCTATCAACTTTTTGAAGAAACCATCCATCAATCTATCCACGATCATTTCTTTAGCCATCCCCTAATAAAATCGCGGTTAAAGAAATACAAAGCCCAAATCCTGAACCAGCAACTTTCACCTTACGAAGCTTCCCAAAAATTACTGGATTTCTATTTCCACTCTTTTCAGAAATAAAATAACTGTTCACTACCGAACAATAGTGTCCTGTTAACAACCATCTGACCACCATAATACCCAACAAGTATTACAATACAATATATTGTTTTACAGTTGTTTATAATTTATGGCACGTTTATGGTTAGCTTATAAATATAACGAAAAAAATAAAACATCATGAAAACAATAAAATTATATCTCCCGGTCTTTCTGATTCTCCTTTTTACGGGAATCGGAATTGTGGGTGCCCAGCCAGAGAAAAATCTGGATGAGCATCTGAACACTATTTTACGTGCTGATGAGGAACAAAATGTCAACGACATGCCTTTCAATACAGCAAACTTCGCCTCGGAAGCGATGTTTCAAAAACTGGTTAAAAATTATTTTTCAAAGAATGATGAAAAACGCATTCCCGATATTCCTTTGAAAACGTTGAAAAACACTTCACAACAGCTTTCTCCAAAAATAATGAAATCCATTTTTGAAGAAAAAGATGAAGCTTATATTAATGATATTCCTCCGGTTATATTAAAAGCCATGAAAAATTTTCAGCTCAAGCTGCTTGCAAATTCGACATGTAAGTAAGAAACATAATTGGTAATTTTTGTTAGATTAACATTTTCTGATTGCCCCGCCTCACGGCGGGGTTTTTTTTGTTTCGTACCTTTGCGCACTTTTGAAATTTGAATTAATAACACACTATGATATCTTTCGATCGTTTTAAACTGAACAACGGCCTGCAGGTGCTGGTACACCACGACAAAACAACGCCTATGGTTGCTGTCAATGTTTTGTATCAGGTAGGCTCGCGCGATGAAGATCCGGACAAAACCGGTTTTGCCCATCTTTTTGAACATCTTATGTTTGGCGGCTCGGTGAATATTCCGAAATTTGATGAACCGCTGCAAAAAGCAGGCGGACAAAACAATGCCTTTACCAACAGCGATTTTACCAACTACTATATCACCCTGCCCAAAACCAGTCTGGAGACTGCCTTCTGGCTCGAATCGGACCGCATGCTCTCGCTGGCTTTCAGCCCCAAAAGCCTGGAAGTACAACGGCAGGTGGTCATCGAAGAATTCAAGCAAAATTATCTGAACCAGCCTTACGGCGATGTTTATTTGCTGTTAAAGCCTCTGGTTTACAAAAAGCATCCCTATCGTTGGAACACCATTGGCAAAGACATCAGCCACATCGAAAAAGCTACCATGCAGGATGTAAAAGCTTTTTACAAACGATATTACAATCCCAACAACGCCATTCTTTGTGTGGCCGGCAACGTGGAAACGGAAAACATAAAACAATTAGCCGAAAAATGGTTTGGTGAAATCCCCGCAGGAGAAGAGATTTCACACCACTATCCGGCTGAGCCTGAACAAACGGAAGCATGTTCGCTCACCGTGGAACGTGATGTTCCACAGGATGCTTTTTACATGGCCTGGCGTATGCCAAAGCGAACGGATAAAAATTATTATGCCTGTGATTTGCTCAGTGATATTCTCTCCAACGGCAACTCTTCCCGTCTTTTTCAACAGCTGGTGAAAGAGAAACAACTGCTTTCAGAAGTAAATGCTTACATCACTGGCGAACTGGATGGCGGTATGTTTCTCGTTACCGGAAAACTTTATCCGCAGGTAACTTTTGCAGAAGCCGAAGAGGCGGTTATGCAGGAACTCCGTAAAATGACTACAAAAAAAGTTTCAGAAGAAGAGTTGCAAAAGGTGAAAAACAAAGTAGAAGCCGTGCTTGTCTTTTCGGAAATTTCAGTGTTGGGAAGAGCCATGGCACTCAGCTATTACGAGATGCTGGGTGATGCGGAGAAATTTAATGCGGAAGTGGAAAATTATCTGGCCGTACAGGCCGAGGATATCCGGAAAGCTGCCGCCATGCTGTTTCAGCCCAACAAAAAAAACGTATTGTATTACAAAGCCAAAAAGAAAGCATGAACAAGATAAGCCATCCCGACCGGACTAAAATGCCACAGCCGGCCGGTTTTGAAAAGCTGAACATCACGAATCCTGAAAAAGTTATTCTCGGCAACGGGCTTCCCGTCTATATTCTTCGTGAAGAAAATCAGGAAGTTACCCGCCTTGATATGGTTTTTAATGCCGGCACTTCTTTTCAGAAAACCCTGTTACAGGCATCTGCTGTCAACGATTTGCTCAGCGAAGGAACCCGAAAACACACCTCGGCTGAAATTGCGGGAATATTGGATTTCCACGGTGCTTACACCGATTATTTTCTCACCAAAGATACGGCAGGCATCACACTTTACAGCCTCACAAAATACTACGACCGGTTGCTGCCGCTCATGGCCGAGCTGGTTACAGAAGCCATTTTCCCGGAAGAAGAGCTTTCCATTTATACCGACCGGAAATGGCAGGAATATCAGGTGAACAGTCAAAAGGTACGTTACAAAGCTTCACGGGCTTTTAACAAATTGATTTTTGGTGAAAAATCGGCTTATGGCCAGGTGGCAGAAGCCGATGATTTCGGGAAACTTACACACAAAGACCTCATGGATTTTTACCGTCATCGTTATGCGGATTTCTTTGTTATTCTGAGTGGAAAAGTAAACGATGCACTTTTGCGGAACCTGGAACAGGTAATGGGCACACTTCCCCGGAAAAGCCAGCCGGAAGAGAACACGGCAAATATCGATTTCGTACTTCCCGAAGCACAACAAACACAATTCATTGAGAAAAAGGATGCCCTGCAATCTGCCCTGCGCGTTGGGGCACTCAGTATTTCGCGCCGGCATCCTGATTATCCGGGTCTTAACCTGCTAAACACAGTGCTTGGCGGTTATTTTGGCTCACGCCTCATGAGCAGTATCCGGGAAGAAAAAGGCTATACTTACGGGATATATTCTGCCATTCAAAACCATCGTCACGCAGGTTTGTTTGGTATTGCCACCGAAGTAAATGCAAAATACACTGCTGAAGCGCTACAGGAAATAAAACATCAAATGCAGCTGTTGTGCGAAGAAAAAATTAGAGATTCTGAGTTAAGCACCGTGAAAAATTATGTTTACGGAACTTATCTCAACAGCTTTGACGGCCCCCTGCAACTGGCTGAACGATTTAAAATGAGCGCCGAACTGGAAATCCCTTTTCTTTTTTACAAAGAAAGCCTGGAACAGATGATGCAATACACACCGGAGGATTTACTTATGCTGGCCGGGAAATACCTGGCCCCGGACAAGATGAAAACTTTGGTGGTGGGAAATATATCAGCCTTTCAGGTTGATAAAAACCTGAAAGATTGACATAAATTTCTGAAAAACAGACAAATTGCGAACTTCTTTTTCAGCAACACCTTATCGCCTGTTTATTTCCAATCCAGTAAGCGTTGCTCTCCTTTAAGACCTCTTGCTGTTTTTGCATCATAGGTAATTTCCAGAACCCCTTTGTAGTTTCCGGCGTTATCCCGTACGGCAAAATATTGGATATAAACAAATTTGTCCTTAAAGTCAATCCAAAAATTGGCTTCGTTTCGTTCACCACTTTTGAAAGCAGCAATAATTTTTTCCACAATATGTACGCTCTTGGGCGGATGGCAATATTTAACCTGACGGCCAATAATACCTGCACTACGGGGAAAAATCCGTTCATCGCCTTTGTTGTAGTACCTGACTTCATCGTTTTCGTCCACATAGGTTACATCAAAAGGCATGTGTTTGAATATCAGGTTTATTTGTTCAGGTGTGATAGCGCCAACATCAAGATTAATAGCCCCTATTTGCGAACTTGTTTTCCCGCTTCCCGTAAACGGAACGGGTTCCACATTTTCAGCAACCTGTACTTTTTCAGATTCTATTTTCGTTCCCGGATGTTTCCAGTTTGGGTTCCACATGGGAGGCGTATCAATTAAACAAAAACCCACTTCCTCTTCCCCTTTCCTGATTTCCACCCACTCTTCGGTACTGATAAGTTCCAGACTGGTTGCCCACAGAACTTTTTCTTCCTTGAAAATCATATCTTCAATAGCACTGAACAACTCATCCTGGTTTTTGAAAAGTTCTTCATATTTTTTTGCATCGAGCAAGGAACGGTAAAACTTGATTTGGTTACGGATATTATCGTGCAACGACCACATAACCGTTGTGGGTTTGTCAAAACCTTTTGTTTCAAGATAAGGAAACAGCTGGTTTTCTTTGCGCACATAATGGGTGTTTATTTGCCATAATTTGTTGTAAGCATCTTCCCAATATTGGTGGTCAACATTTTTAAGGTCCACCTCTTTTTCTGCTTTCCGAAGCTCTTCAAGCAGGCTTCTAATGGCCACATTTTCTTTGATAAAAGTATCCAGCGGATGTCCTTCTTCCAGATTATCAATACTTACTTTTTCCAGCGATTTTTTAAAAATGCTCAGCAAATCATCCACTTTGGCTTCAAACTGTGTATTAGAAATACCCATGTCTTCCATTTTTTGCTCAGCAAGGGCAAACTCACCGGCACTAATGGTTCCTTTCAGTTCGTTATCAAAACGTGTTTTGCATTCATCCAGACTTTTTCCGGCAAAGAAATCGTTTACAATACCCAATATGGACTTTAACCTTTCGGGAGAAGAGTTTAAATAAGAACCCATTTCACTTTTTGCCTGCCACGATGCAGGTGGTTCGGGAACCAGCCAGCCGATTTCATCTTCCCCGGCGCGTATCTCCTGCCACTCTTTGTCGGTGAAAAGCCGTGCAGCTGTGGGAAAAAGAATCCGTTCTTCTTTGATGGTCATTTCCTGGGCTTCTCTTGCCAGCACAGGAAGTAAAATGCGGGCTTCTTTTTCGTTATTTTCGGCTACCGCTTTTGAAAACGCTTTGGCCAGTTTCCGGATATCATCATCGGAACTCCACATGATGGAACTGGGATGGTTAAATCCTTTTTTTTCAAGAAACGGGAAAATCTGATTTTCTTTTCTTAAATAGTGAATGTCCAGTCCGGTAAATTGTTTTGCCAGCAATATCCAGTCCGATTTTAAATCGGTAAAGCTGTTTTTGGTTTCATTGAGTTGTGTTGCACGGTTAACCAATGCTTTAATTTGCTTGTTTTCTTCAAGGAAAGTATGGATTGGATGGCCGCTTGTAAATGAGCTTAGATCCTTTTGGGGTATCTTTTTTTCTATGACTCCAAAAATGTGTGTTTCAATGCTTACATGTTGCTCCGCATCGGCAAAAACATTTTCATCTTGTAATTTCTGAGCTACTTCGGTAACCTCTTCAGCAGTAATTTCCGGAATGTAATCCATAAACACCCGGATTAATTTGTTGGCCTGCTCCTCTTCTTTTCTTGCCAGCAAAGTCATGATCTGTCTGAGCAATTCTTTTTTATCTTTCATTTGATTATAATTTTGTATATCGTTGATAACATGAACGTTTCATCAGTTTGACTTTTATCATTTCACCCTATAAAAGTAGTTTAAAAATTTAATCAATCAAATTCTGTTTTCAACTGGTTTACCCATGTTTTTATCCTGTCACCGGTAAGGTTGCCTTGATTTTCCTCATCCAGGGGCAAACCGACAAACTTTCCATCAACCACAGCCTTTGATTCTTCAAAATCGTAACCATCCGTTGGAACCATGCCAACTATATCACAGCCTTTTTCTTTTATGGCTTCATATATTTCGCCAATGGCATCAACAAACGTATCAGGATAACTA
>WFNG01000229.1 GCA_015488735.1 Bacteroidales bacterium
GCGTAATCTTCAGCTGAAACCAATCCCTGCCGGATAATTTCCTCTTTGGAAATATCCTCATCATGGCCTTCATCGGCTTTGGTGGTGGGTGTTATAATGGGTTGGGGAAACCGTTGATGTTCTTTCATACCACCGGGAACAGGAACGCCACAAATTTCACGTGCACCGTTTTTATAATTACGCCAGGAACTTCCGGTGAGGTATCCGCGAATAATCATCTCCACCGGAAATGCTTCGCAATAATGCCCCATCGTTACCATTGGATCGGGGGAAGCAATTTTCCAGTTTGGGACAATATCTGCGGTGGCATCCAGAAATTTGGATGCTATTTGGTTAAGCACCTGACCTTTGTAAGGAATTCCACGCGGCAGTACCACATCGAATGCCGAGATGCGGTCGGTGGCTACCATTACAAGATATTGATTATTAATATTGTACACATCACGCACTTTACCGTGATATACACTTTTCTGTTTCGGGAATCGAAAATCAGTCCGGGTAATTGCTTTGGAGATCATGGATTTTGGGTTTCGTTTTTTTCATAAGCCTGAACAATTCTCGTCACAAGTTTGTGACGTACAATATCTTTTTCGTTGAGGTAAATAAAATCTATCCCTTTAATGCCTTTCAGAATGTGCTGAACCTGTATAAGACCTGAATTTTTATGGTGGGGCAGGTCGATTTGTGTTACATCGCCGGTAATAATAAATTTTGCATTTTTCCCCATACGGGTGAGGAACATCTTCAGCTGGCTTTCGGAAGCATTTTGGGCTTCGTCGAGAATGGCGTAGACATTTCCAAGGGTACGGCCACGCATATAAGCCAACGGAGCAATCTCTATTGTTTCGTCTTCAAGATACGAAAGAAGCTTTTGTGTAGGCAGCATATCGCGCAAAGCATCGTAAAGCGGTTGCAGGTAAGGATCGAGTTTTTCTTTCATATCGCCCGGTAAAAATCCAAGACTCTCTCCGGCTTCCACGGCAGGGCGGGTAAGAACAATACGCTTTACTTCTTTGTTTTTCAGGGCGCGAATGGCAAGAGCAACGGCAGTGTAGGTTTTTCCTGTTCCGGCCGGACCAATGGCAAAAATCATATCGTTTCCGGCGAGGCTTTCCACCATCTTTTTTTGGTTGGGAGTTTGTGCTTTAACCAATTTCCCATTGCGTCCATAAACCAGCACATTTTCTTTGGGTGAGGCACCGCTTGTAAGCGAGTCATCATCCTGTTCCATAATTTGTTCTATCACTTTGTCGTTTATCTTACCGAAACGGTCGAAATAAACCAGTAACAAATCCATTCGTTTTTCAAAAACGGAGACTTCCGATGGTTCACCAATAAGTTTAATAAGGTTTCCGCGAACAATTATTTTCAGCTTTGGAAAAATAGCTTTGATGTGATTCAGGTATTTATCTTCCGGTCCGAAAAATTCTACCGGGTTCTCTATGTCAACCTGAATAATGCTTTCACTCATGAGCAGTTATTGAAAACGAAACATTACATTTAGCGTTCAAAATTATTAAAAATAGTGCGACGGACTACGTGAATTTGATTAATTTTGAAAAGTTTATTAAGAGAATACTCATTCACAAAAACAGCATGGCTATCATTACCTTAACCAGCGATTGGGGCGACACCGATTATTATGCGGCAGCAGTGAAAGGGCGTATTTTACAAGAACTGCCCAGCGCTGTTATTGTGGATATCACCCATAGGATTCCGCGGTTTGACAAGCGGGAAACTGCTTATGTACTTCGCCATGCTTACAGTAATTTTCCAAAGGGAACCATTCATATTATTGGTGTAAACACGGAGGAGAGCCTGGAAGAGCCTCATTTGGTTGTCCTTTATGATGGGCATTATTTTATTGGTGCTGACAACGGCATTTTTTCTTTGATATTTGAAAAAGATAAATTACCGGAAAAAATTTACACGTTAGATATTTTACAAGATAGCGAGAAATACACTTTTTCCGGATTAAACCGCTTTGCCAAAGCAGCAGTAATGCTTGCCCGGGGAGAAGCCGTTGAAACGTTGGGAGAGGTTTACCCGGAAATCAACAAAAAGCTGGACTACGAACCTTCCTTTAATGCATCCGGTATTCGGGGTATGGTTATCCATATCGACCCGTACAGCAACGCTGTTACAAATATTTCGCGTGACCTGTTCAAACGGGTCATCGGTAACAAACCGTTTGCCATTTATTTTAAAGGCTATACTTGTGAAAGCATAGGTGAGTGTTATGCTGACGCCGGTGGTGATGCAAACCATGTTTGTATTTTCGGAAATAACGACTTACTGGAAATAGCCATGAAGAATTCAACGGCAGCATCCCTTATGGGACTTCAGGTTAACAATCCGGTAATTATCGATATTATGCCGGAGTAATGTATTATGCCGATATATAATCAAATCCACTTTGTGAGGAATACGGAACTAAGCGTCAATTTGATAAATAATTGGTATTAACCCGTGATAGAGGTCTGTTTCTTTAGTCTCTGTTGAAGGTAATGATCGCTTTTGCGGTAAAGCCAGATAAAGATACTTCCCATAATATAGCCGAAGATGGCTCCTCCCAGTACATCGCTTGGATAATGAACGCCCAGGTATACCCGGCTGTAAATTATCAACAGCGCCCATACCCACATCAGCCACTTTACATAAGGCCGTTTATACCTGAAAAAACCATTGAGAAATGCCAGCACACCAAAACTGTTAGCCGCGTGTGAAGAGACGAAACCGTACAAGCCTCCGCAGTACTTAATCATGTGCAACAGTCCTTCCAGCGAGGGCTGGTGGCAGGGCCGCAAACGCATAAAAACATTTTTAAAGGCATGTACAGAAAGCTGATCGGTAGAAGTGATGGTTAAGGCAATAAATACAAGTGTAAGAAAACCATACCATTTTTTTTCTTTAAAAATCCAATAGATTAACAAAGCATAAAATGGTGCCCAAAAGAATTTGGCGCTAAAATCGAGCATTAAAATGTCAAAAAAAGGAGAATGATGGCCGTTAACAAACAATAAAACAGCAATATCAATGTGATGTAAAAACTCAATCATAAAGCGATGCTATTTCTTTTTTTTCTTTTTCTTTCCCTTTTCCGTATATTTCATGGCCTGTTTCAGCATGCTAAAATATTCGTTATTGTATGGGTTACGTTGAATGAGTTTTTCAATAAAAGGACGCGCTCTTCTTCCTTTCTTTTTTCCCAAAGCCTCTTTTGCTTTTTGAAGATAATAGCTGTCGCTGCTGCAGACATATCCGGGGTTTTTACCAACGAAAGAGATAACGGCATTCAGCGAGTCGGTTTTGGTACCTTCCATGGTAAACTGGATGGGTACTGAGAACCTTGTATATTTATTATTATGACATTTATTCCACTTTCCTTTGGTTGATTCCATAAATTTGGAAATCTCCTGATCTAAACCAAACCCCAACGGGTTTTTGATTCGGATATTATGCAGGTTTCCATCGCAGTCTACCTGAAAAGAGATAACCATAATACCGATAATACAATTTTTGCGTGCTTCATCGGTATATTTTGCTTTTTGTAAAAAAGTTCGTTCAAAAGCATAAAAACCTCCCCTGAAGCGGTAGTCCAGCAAATTATGGGTTTGTGTGTTACGGCTTGTTGCTAAACTTGTAGATTCCTGTGCAAAACCGGTACTACCAAAAAGCATAAAAATAAAGAGCAGGTAAAGAATCCTTTTTTGCATAATTATCACGTTTTAAAATGTGGGGCTAAAAGTACACATTTTATTAAAAAGTGACAGTCAGAATAACATTACTCAGTTGTAAGCTTTTTCAGGGTATTTTCGATACGTCCGGGTGTTTTTATTATTTTCATAAAAGTCCCCATTCCCAATTCGGGCCAATACAAGGCGATACGGTATTTTCCGGCCAATGAAGTTGCTTTTTTCCCCTGAAGTATTATTTCATAGGGCATGGCTGCAATGTGGCTTTCTCCTATAATCGGCAGGAAATCGGATTCGCCTGTTTCGGGATTAAGCAGTGCTACCCCGAAAACTGCAATTTTCTGCTTTGGAAAAATCAGTTGGTAAACTTTTTTGGTGTTTCCTTTGTGCGCATTCAGGTTCTTTTGTATTATGCCTAAACCTTTTTCAAAAGAATTGAATTCTGCAAGTTCGTCGGGGTCATCATAATAAGGCATTAACATTTTATAATGATAGTGTATCAGTTTTTTTTGTTCAACTATTCCTCCAAATGCGGTTAATTCCCCCATCTTACTAAAAAGCCCGGTAATTTTTTTTGATTGTGCTTTCAGGGCCTCTTCATGGTTATTCATTTGCTGTCCGTAATAGGCAAGAAACATATATTCAGGATTAACAATACTCAGGATTGTTTTTCCCTGTGTCCTGATAAACCCTGCTTTTATGACAGCTCCCAAAGCACCCCTGTCCGGAAATTCCAGGCTTAGTTGTTGAAGGCTGTTACTGGTAAAACAAAGTACAAAAAGTGTATCCTTGTTTTCAGGATGGTAGGATCCGATGATTTCATAGCCAGCATTTGCCAGTGTATCTTCGACCTGTTTTGCAAGCTCGGGAATGGTTTTATCAAATTTCCCTATTTCATAAAAAGGCTGTAATTCTTGCGCCGCAGAAGATAAGCCCGCAAGTATAAATACTGTTAAAAAAAGAATAAGTTTGTTTTTCATGGGTTAATTGTTTTGTAACAAAACACAAAAATAGAATAATCGTTAATCGCTTAACAATATTTGTGAAATTTATAACGATTTCAAATTGTTACTTTTAAACCTGAAAAATTTGACGGGATAAATAGGGATATCCAGGTTACTAATACAACACGTTCATGCGGTTGGCATCCTGTTTTATAAAGATAAAAAGAAGAATGGTAAAAGCCCACAGGGAAGAGCCGCCATAACTAAAAAACGGGAGGGGAATTCCTACCACGGGAAAAAGCCCTATGGTCATGGCCAGATTCACGGTAAAATGGAAAAACAATATTGAGGCCACTCCATATCCATAAATTCTGCCAAAGGGTGATCGTTGTCGTTCTGCAAGAAAAATAATACGTATAAATAGTGTCAAAAACAGCAGAATGAGTACCATAGAACCGATGAAGCCACGTTCTTCGCCCACAGTACAGAAGATAAAGTCTGTACTCTGTTCGGGAACAAAGTGATTGCGTGTGAGCATTCCTTTACGGTAACCTTTCCCGGTAAGGCCTCCGGAACCAATGGCAATTTTAGCCTGGTTTACATTATAACCTGCCCCGTGGGGATCTTTTTTTATACCAAGCATCACCTGAATGCGAATACGCTGATGCGACTCCAGTATGTGTTGAAAAGAATAATCTACCATAGATACAAAGATGAGGGAAAACAGAAGCCCTGTCAGTGTTATTTTCCATTGCCTGCGAAATTCGCGAAACAGTGCAAAAAGCAATATTGCTAAGGCTACTAAACCGATAGCAACATAAAACTCACCAAATTTAATGGTAATGGTAAACAAAGCTCCAAGAGCAAGGCCAACCACAAGTATCCAGCCCGGAAGCCCTTCGCGGTAAAGTACCAGAATAAAAGCAAAATAAACCAGTGCAGAGCCCGTGTCGTTTTGTAGCAGTATTAGCAAAGCAGGAAATCCGATAATGACAGCAGCTACCATTCTTGTTTTAAACAGCCGCATATCGGTTTGTAACTTGCTAAGATATTTGGCCAATGCCAGTGCTGTGGCAAACTTGGCAAATTCGGCCGGCTGCAAGGCAAAGCTTCCTATTTGAAACCATGACCGTGAGCCTGCAACTGTTATCCCAAAAATCAATACTGCAATCAGGCTCAGCATAACCAGGAAATAGAAAAAATAGGCGAAGGAAGAAAAGAATTTGGCATCGATTAATAAAATGATAAAGGCCAGAAACAGTCCCATACCAATCCATAGCAGTTGTTTTCCATAACGTTGGGAGAAATCGAAAACAGAACTGCTCTCTCCGCTTCCCGAAGC
>WFNG01000230.1 GCA_015488735.1 Bacteroidales bacterium
GACAGGGTTGTCATCAACACCAAAACATACAAAAAAGGCGGTAGCACCAAAGCCGTCCGCTGGGAATGCGACGGAAGCCCTGAATATTCCATGGATGAATCCGACAAAAAAGATCGTGGAACAGAAATAGTACTGCACATCAGCGATGAAAACAAAGAATTCCTTGAGGATTACCGTGTAGAAGAGCTACTGAAGAAATATTGTAAATTCCTTCCTGTTCCCATCCAGTTTGGTATGGAAACTATTTTTGAGCCCATCGAAGGTGAAAAAGACAAGGATGGTAATCCCAAAACCAAAGAGGTAAAACGGCCAAAAGTCATCAACAACCCCAATCCACTGTGGAAAAAATCTCCTTCAGAAGCCAAAGAGGAGGAGTACAAATCTTTTTATCGTGAGCTCTATCCCATGAGTTTTGAAGATCCGTTGTTTCATATTCATCTTAACGTGGATTATCCTTTTAACCTGACCGGAATTTTGTATTTCCCCAAGGCAAAAAAGGACTACGAAATGCAACGCAACAAAATCCAGCTTTACAGCAACCAGGTTTTTATTACCGATTCTGTAGAAGGCATTGTCCCCGAATTTCTCACACTGCTGCACGGCGTTATAGACTCACCCGATATCCCACTGAACGTCAGCCGCTCTTATCTGCAAAGCGATCAGAACGTAAAGAAAATATCAGGATACATCACACGGAAAGTAGCTGACAAACTGGCTGAGCTTTTTAAAACAGACCGGAAAAACTTTGAAGAGAAATGGGATGATATCAAGGTATTCATTGAGTACGGTATGATTTCCGAACCGAAATTCTATGACAAAGCAGAGAAATTTGCCCTGCTGAAAAATACCGATGGCAAATATTTCACACTGGAAGAGTACAAAAAAGAGATTGAGAAATCCCAGAAGGACAAAGATAAAAAGCTGATTTATCTTTATGCTACCAACGTCGATGAACAATACACCTACATTCAAAACGCCAAAGAACGCGGCTATGATGTGCTGCTGATGGACGGTGTACTTGATCCTCATTTTATTAACTCGCTGGAGCAAAAACTTACCGATTCTGCTTTTGCCCGCGTGGATTCCAACACCATCGACAAACTGATTGTGAAAGAAGAAGAAGCCCCCTCAAAACTGGATGAAAAACAAAAAGAGAAGATTAAAGCAGCTTTTGAACGGAACATCGATAAAAAGCAATTCGAGGTGAGTTTTGAAAACCTGAGCGAATCGGAAATGCCGGTTACCATTATCCAAAACGAATTTATGCGCCGCATGAAAGACATGGAAGCCATTGGTGGCAGTCCCATGATGGGTATGGGAAGTCTTCCTGACACTTTCAGCCTGGTCATCAACACCAACAACAATCTCATCAACAAAATTTCTGAAATAAATGATGAGAAAAAGGAAGATGAACTCATTCGTCAAATATACGACCTGGCCCGGCTATCCAAAAACCTGCTGAAAGGCAAAGAGTTGGATGACTTTGTAAAAAGAAGTGTCAAAATGGTAGACTAAGTACAGGTTACAAACGTTTGCAAGGCGCAGGAAATGAGAAAACTGCGCCTTGTTTTTTTATGTTAATTTCCGCTAAAAGGCAGCTCCTCCGGATGGTGTAAAATAAAAAATAGTACATTAGCACACAATTTGAAAAAAAAAGAATAAAAATGAAAAAATCCTGGATAATTATTATTGCCATTGTTATTGTTCTCGCCTTCATTTACGGATCGTTTAAAGGGACATACAATACTATGGTAAACAAGTCGGAAGCCGTGAAAGCCCAGTGGTCGCAGGTAGAAAACGTGTACCAGCGCCGTGCCGACCTGATTCCCAACCTCGTAAACACCGTTAAGGGATATGCCACCCACGAAAAAGAAACACTGGAAGGCGTTATCGAAGCCCGTGCAAAAGCCACTTCGGTAAACATTGATGCCAACCATCTGAACCCGCAGGCGATGAAACAGTTTCAGCAAATGCAGGACGGACTCTCCCAGGCGCTTTCCAAGTTGATGGTAGTAGTAGAGCGATATCCCAACCTGAAAGCCAACCAGAACTTTCTGGAACTACAGGCGCAACTCGAAGGTACCGAAAACCGTATCGCTGTTGAGCGCCGCCGCTTCAATCAGGAGACACAAGCTTACAACGTTTATATAAAAATGTTTCCCCGCAACCTCTTAGCCAACATGTTCGGATTCACTGTAAAACCCTATTTCAAAGCAACAAAAGGTGCGGAAAAAGCACCACAGGTCAAATTTTAAAAAAAGAAAGGGTTAGCTTATGAGTCCCACAGCCAGGCAGTTTTTCTCCAAAAAAGAGCAGGACCAAATCATGAACGCCATCCTTAATGCCGAGTTGGATACTTCAGGCGAAATAAGGGTACACATTGAATCCGTTTTCAAAGGCGATGTGAAAGACCGGGCAGCATTCATTTTCAGCAAACTGAAGATGAACCGTACCGAGCTTCGCAACGGCGTGCTTTTTTACCTTGCCGTAAAAAGCCACAAGTTCGCCATCCTTGGCGATGTGGGCATCAACAAAGAAGTTCCTGAAAATTTCTGGAACGACATAAAGGAAAAGATGACAGAATATTTTAAAGAGAACAAATTCACAGAGGGACTTGTATATGGTATCAGGGAAACAGGTGCACATTTGAAGAAACATTTCCCCTATCACCTGGATGACATCAACGAACTATCCGATGATATATCCTTTGGGAAATAGCATAAAAACAGACTACAACCAATGAAAAAAATTAAAATATCCGGCTTATTATTTTTGGTACTTCTGCTTTTTTCGGTGCAACTCATGGCATCGGACATTCCCCCAAGGCCCAATCCGCCACGCCTGGTTAATGATTTTGCAGACATCCTTACACCGCAGCAACGACAAAAGCTGGAATATAATTTACGTTACCTGAACGACTCAACATCAAACCAGATTGTGGTGGTTACAGTAAAATCGCTTAACGGCATGTCGCCTGACATGTTTGCCACCGAGTTGGGCCAACAGTGGCACGTAGGGCAAAAGAAATTTGACAACGGAATTGTTGTACTTGTAAAACCCAAATATGGCAATAGCCGCGGGCGTGCTTTTATCGCGACGGGCTATGGACTGGAATCTGTTATTCCCGATGCCACAGCAAAAAGAATTGTTGAATTTGAAATGATTCCCAGCTTTAAACGAGGCGATTATTACGATGGCATTCGTAAAGCAACGATTACACTAATGAAGCTCTCTTCGGGCGAAATTAGTGCCAAAGGATACAATAAAACACACAAAACCTCTTCCCCTCTGGCAGCCATCGTTCCACTTTTAGTTTTCATTCTCATTTTTATTTTAATCCGGGTCAGCAACGCCCGCTCCTACAGCGTGGGAAAAGGGACTTCGTTCTGGACTGCACTCATGCTGGGCAGTATGCTTGGTGGTGGTGGTTCCCATTCGGGAAGCTGGAATGATTTCTCAGGAGGAAGCTCCGGAGGCGGTTTTGGTGGAGGCTTTGGCGGTTTTGGTGGAGGCAGCTTCGGCGGCGGTGGCGCCGGAGGAAGCTGGTAATAAGCTGAGCGGCAAAAGGGTAAAGACAAATGGATAAAGACAAAAGATAAAAGTTGCTAATGCCTGAATAGCGTTGACCGTTTTTACCTACTCTTCCGCTCTTTCGGATTTGCAATCCGAAAGTTACCGGGATGGGGGATTTAAAATCCCCAGGTATAAAAAACCTCCGGATGGTAAATCCTGAGGAGCGAAAAACAATTACAACACTGGTTCAAGCATCCATCTGGGCCAGAATATTTCGAATAAATTTTTCTTAAATTAAAATGCTTATCTCTTGAACGTTAAGATAAATATTCTATCTTTGCAGCCAATTTTTTTGAAAGGGATATCGTAAAATGATAAACATAACATTGCCAGACGGTTCGGTGAAGCAAGTTGTCAAAGGCAGCACCGCTTTGGATATAGCCCGTGAGATAAGCGAAGGGCTTGCCCGTAACGTATTGGCAGCCAAAGTAAATGGTAAGGTAGTAAACGCTACCACGCCGTTGAATGAAGACGCTGATTTACAGCTTTTGACCTGGAACGACACCGAAGGGAAATCCACCATGTGGCACTCCTCGGCACATCTTATGGCCGAAGCCATCGAAATACTTTATCCCGGTGTGAAATTTGGTATCGGCCCCGATATTGAAAGCGGATTTTACTATGACATAGATTTTGGCGATTATGATATCTCCGAAAAGGACTTTCCCAAAATCGAAAAAAAGATACTGGAACTGGCTCGCGAAAAACAGCAGTTTGTTCGCAAAGAAGTCTCCAAAGCGGATGCACTGGACTATTTCACAAAAAAAGGCGATGAATATAAGCTCGAGCTGATTCAAGATTTGGAAGACGGTGAAATCACTTTTTACGAAAGTGGCCGGTTTACCGACCTCTGTCGCGGGCCGCATATTCCCAACACCGGATTTATCAAGGCGGTGAAACTCACAAAAGTAGCCGGAGCTTACTGGCGTGGCGACGAAAGCCGGAAACAACTCACCCGCATTTACGGCATAACTTTCCCCAAGAAAAAAGAGCTGACCGAATATCTTGAGCTGCTGGAAGAAGCAAAAAAACGTGACCACCGTGTCCTCGGCAAACAGCTGGAACTTTTTACCTTTTCACAAAATGTGGGTTTGGGACTTCCCCTGTGGCTTCCCAAAGGAGCACAGCTGAGAGAGTTACTGGAACAATACCTGAAGAAAGTCCAGCGGGCTGCCGGTTATCAGCCGGTCATTACGCCTCATATTGGTAATGTAAACCTGTACAAAACTTCCGGCCATTACCAAAAATACGGTGAAGAGTCGTTTAAACCCATAAAAACACCGGTGGAAGGCGAAGAGTTCTTCCTGAAACCCATGAACTGCCCCCACCACTGTGAAATTTATAAATCAAGCCCGCATTCTTACAAAGAACTGCCCATCCGTTATGCCGAGTTTGGTACGGTTTACCGTTACGAACAGAGCGGTGAGCTTCACGGACTAACACGGGTGAGAGGCTTCACACAGGATGATGCACACATTTTCTGCACACCCGACCAGATTAAAACCGAATTTAACGGTGTTATTGACATCATTGAAAAGATATTTACTGCACTGGATTTTAACGATGTGATTATCCAGATTTCGTTACGCGACCCTGACCATCCGGAGAAGTATATCGGCTCGGACGAAAACTGGGAAAAAGCGGAAAATGCCATCACCGAAGTAGCTAAAGAACGACACCTGAACACCATAACCGAATATGGAGAAGCCGCCTTTTACGGGCCCAAGATGGACTTCATTGTCCGCGATGCCATTGGACGAAAATGGCAGTTGGGAACCATCCAGGTGGATTACAACCTGCCCGAACGGTTCGATTTGACTTATGTGGGTACTGACAACGAAAAACATCGTCCGGTGATGATTCATCGTGCACCTTTTGGCTCCATGGAGCGGTTTGTAGCCGTGCTGATTGAGCACTGTGCAGGTAATTTCCCGTTGTGGCTGACACCCGTTCAGGCAATTATCCTGCCCATCAGTGAAAAATATACCGTTTACGCCAAAAAAGTATTAAATTTGCTGACGAATTTGAATGTGCGTGCCGAGCTGGATGACCGGAACGAAAAAACCGGAAGAAAGATCAGAGATGCAGAAATGAAAAAGGTTCCCTTTATGTTGATTGTCGGGGAAAAAGAAGAAGAAAGCGGAGAGGTTTCGGTACGTAAGCACAAAGAAGGCGACTTAGGTGTCATGAAGATTGAAGATTTTGCTGAAAAGGTAAATAAAGAAGTAAACGATTTAATGAATATTAACCAATAAGGAGGATAAAAAAATAGCTAAGTACAGAGGAAGAGGCAGAGGCCCCAGATATGTAAAAAGAGAAGACCCGAACAAAATTAACGGGCGTATTACATCTCCCATTGTAAGACTGGTTGGAGAAAACGTTGAAACGGGAATTTATCAACTGCGTGAAGCTCAGGCTAAAGCAGATGCATTAGGTTTGGATTTGGTGGAAATCTCACCCAAAGCCAATCCACCTGTTTGTAAAATAATGGATTACAAAAAGTATCTTTACGAACAAAAAAAGAAACAAAAAGAGATTAAAGCCAAAACGGCAAAAGTGGTATTGAAAGAAATCAGACTTGGTCCCAACACAGACGACCATGATTTCAACTTCAAATTAAAACATGCTACCAAATTTTTGCAGGATGGCTCTAAAGTTAAAGTAGATGTGTTCTTTAGAGGAAGGTCAATTATATACAAGGACAAGGGAGAATACATTTTATTGCGTTTTGCCCAGGAGCTGGAAGATTATGCCAAAGTGGAACAACTTCCCAAACTGGAAGGAAAACGAATGATTATGATTTTATCTGCAAAGAAAACAGACAAGAAATCAAATTAAAAACTACATATATTAACCATTAAAAAATCATTTTGTGCTATGCCAAAAATGAAAACAAAATCCGGTGCAAAGAAGAGATTCGTGCTGACGGGCTCCGGTAAAATCAAAAGGAAACATGCGTACAAAAGTCACATTCTGACGAAAAAGTCAACCAAACGTAAACGTAACTTAACTTACTTTACCATTATTGACAAGGCCGATGAAAAAAACATTCGTCGCATGATTCAAGGGTAATCAAATCAATTGTTTAATTTTGTTATAGCCCTGAAAAGTTTCCCGGCATGTATCGGGAGCGCTATAACGGAAAAAATTTAAAAAAATGCCAAGATCAGTTAACACTGTTGCGTCAAGAGCACGCAGAAAAAAGGTAATGAAAGAGGTCAAAGGACAATTTGGCCGCAGAAAAAATGTCTGGACGGTTGCGAAAAACGCTTACGAAAAAGGCCTCTCCTATGCCTACCGTGACAGACGAACCAAAAAACGTAATTTCCGTGCACTGTGGATACAGCGCATCAACGCAGGCGCCCGTATTCACGGGATGTCCTATTCGGAATTTATGGGAAAACTCCACGCCAAAGATATCAACCTGAACCGTAAGGTTCTGGCGGATCTGGCCATGAACAACCCCGAAGCCTTTAAAGCCATTGTTGATGCTGTGAAATAAACAGACACACAAAAGCTTATATCAAAAAAGCCCATCTGCATACAGATGGGCTTTTTTTAAAAAAAAGACAACACTACCTCTCGCTCAACTCCCAATAATAATCGCTGTCTCCCTTTTTTATACCGTCAGAAGATAACTGTAGCCAGTAAGCAGGCGTTACAATTTTACCATCAGGAGTTTTCAGGCGAAGCTCATAAACATAGATTACAGGGTTAAACAAAATATCTGTAACACCCATAACAAAAAACTTTCCTTCTTCATCACTTTGCTCTATTTTAACATCGAAGCCATTGTGAATCAACAATTTCTTCAGAAAGCCGACTCTGCTCTTTGAGATATTTTCTTCAACAAGGCTGCAACGAACCCCATCAATCTCTTTTACAATATGTTTTCCCTGATTTAAAGGCATTTGAAGGATATTAAATTAAAAAAGAAGATGACTTATAGACATAATATATTCGAAAATACCACCAATAAAGCCAATGGAAAATAACCCTGCTACACAAAGCAACAGACTTAAACGCATAAAGTTGGAACTACGAAAATACGGAATCGGAGTATCACTTTTATTGATGAACATGGCCTTAACAACTCCAAGATAATAGTACAATGAAATGGTCGCGTTCAGCACACCAATCAATATCAGAATAAAATAGCCCTGACTACCGGCAGAGGTGAACAGAAAGAATTTACCAAAAAAACCGGCAATCGGTGGAATCCCTGCCAACGAAAATAGCGCCAGCATCATGATAAGGCTAAGCCTGGGATTGGTGGAATATAGCCCGTTATATCCCGAAATTGTCTCCACACCCGATGCACTGGAAATTGCTGAAGCCACGCCGAAAGCGCCCAGGTTTGTAAAAACATAAATCAGGATAAAATAAACAACAGAAGTCATTCCCAGACTGCCCGTTCCCATAATTCCAACCATGATAAACCCGGCCTGGGCAATGGAAGAAAAAGCCAGAAAACGTTTAATATTGTCCTGGCGCAAGGCGAAAAGGTTACCAACTGTCATGGTGAGAACGGCCAAAACATATAGAGACGTTTCCCAAAGGTCGGTGACATTCTTAAAAACCTTATAAAGAATAATGGTAAGGATGAAAACAGCAGCACCCTTTGAAACTACAGAAAGATAAGCCGTAATATTTATGGGTGCACCTTCGTAAACATCGGCGGTCCACAAATGGAAAGGAACCAACGAAATCTTAAATCCCATACCGCTGAGGAAGAAAATAAATCCCAAAATAATCAACGGAGAAGCTGTAACATGTTTGGCAATATCAGAAAAATAAATAGAGCCGGTGGCACCGTAAATAAGAGAAATACCGAATAGCAAAACCCCGGAAGAAAGTGCAGAAAGCAAAATAAGCTTTACCCCTGCCTCTGCTGAGCGACTTTTAAACCGGTCAAAAGCTACCAGACCCGCAACAGGAATAGAAGCAGTTTCTAATCCGATAAAGAAAGTCAGAAAATCCCCGGAAGAAACCATAAAATCCATTCCCAGAAGCGTTAATATTATCAGGACGAAAAACTCGCCCGTTTTTCCGGTATTTTCTATCTTTTTCAGGTAACCATCCGACTGCAAAAACACGATGAGGACAGCCACATTTAAAATATCCTTAAAAAAATCCGTGAGCGCATTTCCCTGAAATGCTCCTCCAAAAAGAACTCCCGGTTTAACGGGAATAAAACCAACCAGCGTGGCAATAGTAAAAAGCAACAACGAAAATTTAATCAAACGGAACTTCTTTTTATCACTTGTAAAAAGATCCACCATTAATATGATCAATGCAACCAACAGCAAAAGCAGCTCGTGGCGCATAAGTAAAATATATTTAAAATCCATTATTCCCGATATTTATTCGTATCATTTTCAAAATCATTTTAATGCAAATATGCAACAAGTCTTTCCATTATGGGATGCAGACTACCCATAATGGTATCCGAAAGCCACAAGGGCAAAACGCCAATACCAACAATAGCAACCAGCAAAGTTGCTGTACTCAGTTTTTCGTGCCAGGAAGCATCCTTTAGTTCAAGATGCGCCTTATTTTTGACAGGCCCCAAAAGTATTATTCCAACAACCCGCAGGATGTACACCGCCGTAATAACAATGGAAGAGACAACCACCACAGAAGCAACACGATGGAATAAATCCGAATGTTGAAAGGCGCCTACAAAAATTGTCATCTCGGCAACGAAACCACTGAAACCCGGCAACCCGAGTGATGCAAAACCTGCCACCATATACATAACAGCGAGAAAAGGAATCACTTTCATAAGGCCACCCATTTCCCGGATATCGCGGGTATGCGTACGTCCGTATATCATTCCAATCAGCGCAAAGAAAAGGGCCGTCATTAAACCGTGAGAGATCATTTGCAAAATAGCGCCATCCATGGCTATTTTATTCATCATTAGCAGGGCAAAAAGAATAAGTCCCACATGACTAACCGAAGAATAAGCATTGATAAATTTCAGATCTTTTTGCATAATGGCACCCAAAGCACCGTAAACAACACTAATGGAAGTGAGAATTATAAAAATCCAGGCCATCTGTGTAGCGGCCTCCGGCATTAGAAAAATAGCAACGCGAAAACATCCGTAAGCTCCCAGTTTCATTAAAACACCGGCATGAAGCATAGATACCGCCGTAGGTGCCGATGCATGACCACTTGGTGACCATGTATGCAGAGGGAAAAGTGCTCCGAGTACGCCGAAACCGACAAATGTTAACGGAAAAAAGAAACGCTGCGCCGCTATGGGAATATGCACTTTTGCAATCTGAAGTATGTTAAAGGTGTAGGCCCCTCCGTTGGGTGCAGAGTTAAAATAGATTCCAAGAATTCCTACCAAAAGGAGTGCGGAACCACCCATAAGCATCAGCGTAAGTTTCATGGCAGAGGCTTCTTTAGGCCCGCTACCCCAAATCCCGATAAGCAGGTACATGGGAATTACCGCTAACTCATAAAAGAGGAACATGGTGAAAAGATCCAGCGAAATAAAAAAGCCAAAAACACCCGTTGCCAGTAATATAAGCGAGATAAAAAATTCCCGCGAAAGAAACTCCATCTGCCAGGATGCAAAAACACCGGCAAAGATGACAATGGCTGTTAGCGCTATCATTGCAACAGCAATACCATCAACACCAATGAAATAATGAATATTTAAACTGGGATACCAATGGTAGTCAGCTGTCAGAATCATCTCGTGAAGATTGCCGGCACCACGAATAGAGAAATAAAAAAACACCAGAAAAACAGCAAGCGCCAACTGGATTCCCATTCCAACCGCCGAAACCAGCCGTGCTCCTTTAAGGTCTTTGGTAAATAAGATTCCTATGATTGTCAAAACAGGAACCGCCACAAATAGATTCAGAAAATTCACCTGTTATATTTTTTAAATTTAAACATCGTTTAACTTTTACAAATAATTTATCAGTCCCTTAATGAAACCCCAAAGTGTAGAGTAAGAAAAGGGCCAAAATAATTGTTCCGGCTATGAAAACAAAAGCATATTGCTGAAGTTCACCAGATTGTAATCCTTTAATTTTGTAAGAAATTTTCATTGTCACGGTTCCTATGCCAATCATAAATCCGTCTACTATTTTGCTGTCGAACCAGGCAATGGGTCTGGCTATACCATTGAAAATAATCTTTTTGGTAACAAACAAATAAAGCTCGTCAATATAAAACTTGTGAAAAGTGGAAATGTATAGTACACCGAGACTTTTGGCAATTCTGTCGGAAAGGTCGTTTTCCTTTTTATACAAAATCCAGGCTGCTGCTATTCCGACAAGACCAATAGCCACTGATGGCAGCGAGACCAAAATATTCAACTTATCGGCGAAAGGTTTCATATTGGAAGTTACCAGGTCATGAAAAGGAATAAACCCTCCAAAAGTGGCACCCAAAGCGAGAAAAATCATTGGGATAACCATATTCAGGGGAGACTCATGAGGCTTATGCTCATAATTTGTATCCTTCCCCCAGAAAATATTAAAGTATAACCGGAAAATATAAAATGAGGTAATCCCCGCAGTAATATATTCCACGTAAAACAGTAATTTGTTTGCATGAAAAGCGGCTGTCAGGATTTCATCTTTACTAAAAAATCCGGCAAAAGGTGGTATTCCCGATATGGCAAGACTCGCAGCAAGAAAAGTAATATGAGTGATCGGCATATATTTACGTAAACTGCCCATGTCTTTCATTAAATTTGAATGAACAGTATGAATAATAGAGCCTGCCCCCAAAAAGAGAAGTGCTTTGAACATGGCATGCGTAAACAAATGAAACATACCGGCTGTATAACCAAGACCGGCTTCACCGCCATATCCCGAAACACCAAGTGCCACCATCATATAACCAATTTGCGATAAGGTAGAATAAGCCAAAACCCGTTTGATGTCGAACTGTGTCATGGCAATGATAGCCGCAAAAAGTGAGGTGAAACCACCCACGTAGCCAATAAAGATAAGCACATCAGGCGCATGAAAATGATATATGGGAAACATGCGGGCGACAAGAAAAACACCCGCAACAACCATTGTGGCAGCATGAATTAATGCAGAAACCGGTGTGGGACCTTCCATGGCATCCGGAAGCCAGATATGCAGCGGGAACATGGCCGATTTACCGGCAGCACCCATAAAAATAAGTGTCATTGCCCATGTAATACCTGATATTCCAAGAAAACTTACTCCGGTAATTCCTGCAAACAAACTTGTTCCGGGCTGCATCAGTTTCGAGAAATCAAAAGTACCCGTATAAAAGGAAAGAATAAGAATCCCTATCAGAAACCCCAGATCGGCAAAACGGGTGACAATAAAAGCTTTTTTGGCCGCTGCAACCGCAGAAGGTTTATCATAATAAAAACCAATGAGCAGAAAAGAAGAAGCCCCCACCAACTCCCAAAAAATATACATCTGAAAAATATTGGTGGATAACACCACGCCAAGCATGGAAAAGGTAAACAACGACAAAAATGCATAATACCGTTGAAAGCCTTTTTCACCCTTCATGTAGCCAAGACTATATATATGAGCCATAAAAGAGATGGTGGTAACCACAACAAGCATCATCACCGAAATAGGATCGAGCAACACACCCATGTGTATCTGTAAAGTACTTGTAAAAGAGAGCCAAAGCATGTTGACAGGAATAATGGTATGGTATCCGCCTGCAGAGGCTGTAGCAAAAAAGTATTGGTATGCCGCAAACAAAGAAAGAAAAAACGAAATTCCCAGCCCAACAGTTCCTATCACACCGGAAACCAATGGTTTCCACTTCATACCAAGCAATCCGGTAACCAAAAAAACTGTCAGTGGAATGAGCGGAATTAATATTACATATGAAAAATTAGTCATGGTTCAACAGTTTTAATATTTCATTTCGTTCACATTATCTGCTTCAATATTTCGGATTCGCCGGTAGATGTTTATGATAAGTGCAATTGCCACAGAAGCCTCTGCAGCCGCAACACCGACAATAAAAAGCGAAAAAAAATGTCCCTGTAACTGATTGGGATATAAATACCGGTTAAAAACCAAAAAGTTAATGACCACCGAGTTGAGAATCAATTCGATGGACAACAAAATGGTAATCAGGTTCTGTCGGATGATAAAGCCTGCAATTCCTATAAAAAACATAAGAGAACTGACAATAAGAAAATGATAGATGGAGATTCCCTGTATCATAATGTATCTGATTTTTGAGATTTTTCTTTCTTAGCAATAACAATAGCGGCAATCATCGCGGCAAGCAGCAAAACACTGATGATTTCAAAAGACAGCACGTAGCCATTTTTCCCAAGGCCGAGAAGCTGATTTCCGATGAGATGCATATCCACCGGAACCGCTTTTATATCTGTGCTTTTCACAAAATTATGTGAAAGCAACGTCCATAAAGTCAGTGTACTGCCCACAACCAATGCAATAATTCCCATCCACAACTTCCAGGAAGCCGGCTTCTTAAACTTCTCACTAATGTGACCGGTAAGCAAAATACTGAAGATGATTAACACAACAATACCCCCGGCATAGAGTGTAAGCTGTACGGCTGCCAGAAACTGATAATTCAGCAAAAAATAAAACCCGGCAGTTGCTACCAGCACAAACAAAAGATAAACTGCCGCCCGGAGCATTCTTCGGGAAGTTATGGTCAATACTGAAAAAATCAGGATAATGGCCGACAACAAATAAAACATGAGAACATTTAATGTCATGATTTAGCCTCCTTCTTTTTAAGTGATGAACCTGGTTTGTTTAGCACTTTGTCGAGCTTCGACCTGTCAAATACGGCATGTTCAAAATCCTGTCCCCATGCCAAAGCATTAAATGGACAGGTTTTGATACATAATTCACAAAATGTACACATAGATAAATGATAAATATGTTTATCAATCACCCGCACCATTTTCCCGTCTTCGTTGGGAACCTTTTTCGTAATAATCTCAATAGACCCATTGGGGCAATTCAACTCACAAACGCCACATCCTGTACACTGATGTTGGTTGTTTTTGTCATGGGGCATGATAACTTCTCCCTTGAACCGGTCTTCCATTTTCAGGGTAGCACGATTTTCGGGATATTGTTCCGTCACAATTTCTCCCGGCCTCACAAAATATTTCCCGGTTACCCGCATACCGGCCCATAAAGAGCGAACCCCTTTATAAATATCGGTAAAGTATTTTATAACACTATTCATTTCAATATCCTATTTTCAATTAAAAATACCAGCCCATTAACACCACAAAAGAGACAATCACGATGTTCATCAAGCTCAATGGCAGAAGGTATTTCCATTCCAGATTTAGCAGTTGATCGATACGTAAACGCGGGAATGTCCATTTAAACCACATAATTAAATATATAATGATAAAGGTCTTTCCGAAAAACCAGACAATGGAAGGAATATAATCCATCACCCTGTTAAAAGCCTCCCAATGGTCTATGTGGAAAGGCATCCAGCCTCCAAAAAATAAGGTAGCTGCAATGGCAGCCACGATAAACATATTAATGTATTCGGCCAGGAAAAAGAAAGCAAATTTTATCCCGGAATATTCAGTATGAAATCCTGCTGTTAATTCTGATTCAGCTTCGGCAAGGTCGAAAGGGCCGCGATTTATTTCGGCTGTACTGGCAATCAAATAAATAACAAACGCGATGAGTGCCGGGATATGGCCTTTAAAAATCCACCAGCCATTGGCCTGGCTTTCAACAATAGTTGACAGCTGCATGGAACCAGATAGCACCACTATCGCCAATAAAGACAGCCCCACCGAAAGTTCATAGCTCACAACCTGGGCGCCACTACGCATGGCACCGATAAGCGAATATTTACTGTTGCTGGACCAGCCGGCAATAAGAATACCCACCACACCCAGCGAAGAGACAGCAATTATATAAAAAATACCGATATTAAAATCTATAGCTTGCAATCCTTTGGCAAAGGGCAAAGCTGCCATAGCCATAAAAGAGGCAATAATCACGATAAAAGGAGCCAAGTTAAACAGAAAACTATCGGCATTTTTAATGGGGATAAGCTCTTTGGTCACCAGCTTTATCAGGTCGGCAATGGTTTGAAAAACACCCCACTTCCCTACCCTGTTTGGGCCAATACGATTTTGCATCACCGCACAAACCTTCCGTTCCAGGTACACGAGGAAAAGGCCAAGCAGTGCATAAAACGTTAAAAACAACAATCCTATCAGAACAAGTTCCGTTGCCACAGCAAGCCAGGGTGTCATGGCTGCATGCAGGTCTTTGTTAATGCTTGCCGTTAAGGTCGAAAAACTATAAATATCCAATAACATATTTTTCAGGTTTATCGGTCAATATCAGGAATTACAAGATCAAGTGAACCACTTATAGCGACAAGGTCAGCAATTAGCCCTCCTTTAGCCAAAGTGTTCAAAACAAAAAGGTTACTAAAGTTAGGCGAACGGAATTTTATGCGGTACGGAAACTTTTTTCCATCACTCACAATGTATATACCCAGTTCGCCACGGGCTGTCTCCACACGTTGGAAATACTCGCCTTCCGGAAGCTTGACAATGGATTTCATTTTGGCTGTATAATCTCCTTCCGGGATATTGTCAGTCACCTGTTCAAGAATATTCAGAGACTCTTCCATTTCATCCATTCTCACAAGATAGCGGGCGAAGGAATCTCCTTCATCATACAGAATTTCATTAAAATCTATCTCTTTATAAAGGCCGTAGGGTGCAACTTTACGCACATCACATGCAAATCCGGAACCTCTGCCCGATGGGCCTGTTACGCCAAAGGCAATTGCTGTTTCGCGCGACATTTTTCCTATTCCTTGGGTTCGGTTATGAAAAATGACATTATCGGTAAGAAGCTGTTTATATTCAGGAAGTTTTTTCCGGAAATAGCGGACAAACTCCATGGTATGCTTTTGAAAATCAGGATGAACATCATGCATCAGCCCACCGGGAGTGTTAAAACTATGCAACAGGCGGGAGCCAAAAGACTCTTCAAAAATAGCCAGGATTTTTTCGCGGTCACGCATACCATAAAAAAAAGCAGTCAGCGCCCCCAAATCCATACCAAATGCACTCCACCACAAATGATGGGAAGCAAGACGGGTAAGTTCGTCCAGGACAACCCGGATATACTGAACACGTTTGGGAACTTCAATCTCCAACGCGTTCTCCACAGCAAGGCAAACCGCCTCATTATTCATGTGAGCTGACAGGTAATCCATCCTGTCGGTGAGGTGGATAATTTGCTTGTACGTATCCGACTCACTCATCTTCTCAATAGCTCTGTGAATGTATCCAATATGAGGAATCACGTATTTTACCGTTTCCCCGTTCAGGCAAACTTCCAGTCGTAAAACACCATGCGTAGAGGGATGCTGAGGTCCCATATTAATAATGTAATCCTCATCGTCCCGGACAATTATATTCTTGGTTACTTCTTCACTCATATCAGTTTGAGAGTTCAATAATGTTTATTTCGTCTTTAAAATCTTTCCGTAAAGGGAAGCCATATCCTTCCTCCAAAAACAATCGCCGCAAATCGGGATGATGTTTAAAACGAATACCAAAAAGGTCAAAGGCTTCGCGCTCATGGTATTCAGCAGTAACCCAAACATCCGAAACAGTTTCTATCTGCGGTTTTTCATGGTCTTCAATATCTACTCTAACGACTATAAAATCATGGGTATCAGTAGATTCAAGATGACAAACTACCGAAAACTTTGTAACAAAATCAACGGCTGCAAGACTAACCAGGTAATCGAAAGGTATTTTGTTGTTGTCTTTTAACTTCTGGGCCGCTTCATGCCATTTATCTGCCGGAACCAAAACTTCCAGATATTGTTTTCCCTCAATGAGAGTTGCAAAAGGAAGTAAACCGGCGATAAAAGATTTTAGTTCTTCTTTATTTTTCATCAGCTCCGCTATTTTTATCTTTGCTACTATTTTTCATTTGGGTTGCAATGGATTTACTCTTTATCTTTCGCTGCAATTGCATAACACCATAGAGCAAGGCCTCCGGACGGGGAGGACATCCGGGTACATAAACATCCACAGGCAACACATGATCAACACCACGAA
>WFNG01000231.1 GCA_015488735.1 Bacteroidales bacterium
ACTTTACGACCGTGAGGAAAGAACCTGTATCGGCAGTGGTGTGATTGCCCAAAAAGAAGACTGACAGCCCTGTTTTATTATCAAATTTTTGAATCGATGCCACTCCACAGCCTGCAAAAAGCGCAATTGAGCGACCGGATAAAAGCGGAAGCTAAGAAGCTGGGGGTTTTTGCCTGTGGTATTTCCAAAGCCGAATTTCTGGGCCGGGATGCTGCCCGTGTGGAAAACTGGCTCGCTAAAGAGATGCATGGCGACATGCAATACCTCGAACGTCATCGCGAAAAACGTTATGATGCCACAAAGCTGGTGGATAACGCCCGGTCAGTTATCTCCGTATTGTTCAATTATTTCCCATCGGAAAGCCTTTCCGAAAAAAGCCATTACAAGATTTCGAAATACGCTTTTGGAAAAGATTATCATTACGTGGTAAAACAAAAACTGGCACTGCTTCTAAAAACCATCGAATCTCTCACCGGAAAACGGCAAGCCCGGATTTTTACCGACTCTGCCCCTGTTTTGGATCGCGCGGCAGCCCGGCGGGCAGGGTTGGGATTTACAGGGAAAAATACGGTACTTATCAACCGGCAGGGGGGGTCCTTTTTCTTTATCGGTCACATTATTCTTGATTTGGATTTAAACAATGACGAAGAAACAGTGGAAAATTTCTGCGGGAATTGTACAAAATGTATCGATGCCTGTCCTACCGGCGCCTTGTCGGCTTTTGAACTGGATGCCCGTAAATGTATTTCGTATCTCACCATCGAATATCACGGTGAAACCATTCCGGACGAATTTAAAGACAAATGGAAACAATGGATTTTCGGATGTGATATTTGCCAGGATGTATGCCCGTGGAATAAGAAAGCCACACCGCACCATGAGCCGGCACTTCAACCCTCGGAACTTTTGTTGAACATGACCAAAGCCGATTGGGAAAACTTAAATAAACCCACGTTTAAAAAGTTATTCAAAAATACTGCTGTGGAGCGTACAGGTTTTAAAGGCTTACGCAGAAATATCGACTTCTTATCACGAAAATAACAGAAATCGGGGTATTATTTGGTGTTTGACTTTTGTGTATTGTGATTTTAACCTGTATCTTCGCTTCAAAAATTTAACTAAAACTTAATATTCTCCGTTTTAAGTATTTACATTTATTGTTCAATTTTGCTGCACCAAAGGAAAAAATGAAAAAGGAAAAAATCGACTACACAGATTATAAGATTCTTCTTGTGGATGATGAAGAAGACATCATCGAATTTCTTTCTTACAATCTCGAAAAGGAAGGTTTTGAAGTGCTGACAGCTTTCGATGGAGAAGAGGCGGTGAAAATAGCCAAAAAGGAACTTCCTCATCTTATTTTAATGGACATTATGATGCCCAAAATGGATGGAATGGCAGCTGTTGAAGAGATCAGAAAGATTCCGGCATTAGACAACACTTTTATCATGTTTCTTACGGCACGCTCGGAGGATTACTCACAAATTGCAGGCTTTGAAGCCGGGGCAGACGACTATGTTACCAAGCCCATAAAACCAAAAATACTTGTCAAACGCATCATAGCGTTACTGCGTCGTTCAAAAAAAACAGCGCCAAAAGACAGTGCCATACAACGGGCAGATATTACCATTGACCCGCTGCGCTATGTGGTGGTAAAAGGAAGTGAAACCATTGCCTTGCCACGCAAAGAATTCAGCGTCCTTTACCTGCTGGCATCCAAGCCCAATAAAGTTTTCCGGCGCGAAGAAATTTTCCATGAAATATGGGGCGATGATGTCATTGTGGGCAACCGTACCATTGATGTGCACATCAGGAAAATAAGAGAGAAAATTGGCATTGACAACATCAAGACTATTAAAGGGATTGGTTATAAATTTGAGGAATAACCGATGAAACATGCACCCCGCAACGTGGCTTTACTGAATGCCGGTACGATAACACTGGTTTTTACTGTAATCTATGCCGGCATGGTTTACAGCGGAGTGCCTTTTCGCCTGATTCATTTGGTGGCAGGAAGCCTGTTTATTTTCATCGCTTCTTACCTCACAATTTACTATTCGCTAAACCGGTTTATCTATAACCGGCTGAAGATTATTTACAAAACCATTGGGAAATGGCACGAAGTAAAACACGGACAACACAAGGACAAAAACCCGGATGATATTTTGGGAATGGTGAACCAGGTAGTCCTGGAATGGCACGACACCCAACAGCAAAAAATTGATGAACTACAAAAAATGGCCGATTACCGCAGGGAGTTTCTCGGCAATGTTTCCCACGAACTGAAAACACCCATTTTCAATATTCAGGGATATATTCTTACACTGCTGGACGGGGGATTAAAAGACAAGAAAATCAACAAAAAGTTTCTGGAGAAGTCAGCCAAAAGTGTGGACAGAATGATTGCCATCGTACAGGATCTGGAAGAGATTACAAAATTTGAATCAGGTGTAATGAACCTTGATGAAACAGTTTTCAACATCAACGAATTATGTCGTGAAGTTGCTGAATTTTTGGAGGTTAAGGCCGATAAGAATGATACGCAAATTATTATTAAAGAGCCGGAGAACAGCCGTATCAATGTTGTGGCTGACAAAATGCGCATCAAACAGGTACTCATCAACCTGGTGGACAATGCCATCAACTACGGACGTGTTGAAAACGGACGGATTACCATCTCTTTTTATGATTTTCATGACAACGTACTTGTTGAAGTGGGCGACAACGGCATCGGTATTTCGGAAGCAAACCTTCCCCGGATTTTTGAACGTTTTTATCGCGTGGACAAAAGCCGTTCGCGTGAAAAAGGGGGAACCGGTCTCGGTCTCGCCATTGTCAAACATATTATTGAGGCGCACCGACAAAGCATCTCCGTCCGCAGCAAACCCGATAAAGGAACGACCTTCTCATTTACGTTGAAAAAGGGCTGAAAACGTGTATTTAAAAAAATATTGATTGACACAGATGTAATACTCGACTTTTTCTTCGACAGAAAACCATACGCTGATGATTCAACAATAATATTAAGCCTTTGTGAGCATGGGCGCATAACCGGATTCATTACACCGGTAATTATTAGCAATACTTACTATTTATTACGCAGGACGGCAAAGCATGAGAAAGTTATTGAAAAAATAAAGCAATTATTGACCATCACACATGTTCTGAAAATGGACAGATTTGTCATTGAAAAAG
>WFNG01000232.1 GCA_015488735.1 Bacteroidales bacterium
AATACACAGGTTCAATTAAGCCTGGCTCCCGGAGAGTATCATTTATACACTTCTGTACGCCTGAAAAAACCTGATTATATTCTTGGTGTTCCGCAAAACGAACAAAACACAACAGGGAATAAACTAACGATCTATCCCAATCCCGCAACTTCAGGAATTGATGTGAAATGGAATATGAATAATTCATCAACAGGTAAAATAGACCTTCTCGACCTAACCGGCCGGCAAGTACGTGTTTTATACAAAGGTAATTTCAAACAGGGGATAAACCAATTGCATTTTAATCTGAATAATCTCACCAATGGACTTTATTTTATGATCCTGAATGCAGGGAATACACGGCTTGTTAAAAAGCTGATGATTCGGTAAATACAAACTTTTCTAACAGTTTTTGCGGGTCGGGATTTGAAATCCCGACCCGCAAAAACTGTGGATTTTAAATCCACCTATACTATACAAACTTCCGGGTTGTTGCTACGTAGGAGTGCATTCGGCACAAACCCGGAAGAGTGGCATAATCATTATTTCTTTTTCAGAGAAACATGATACTGAACACCTCCCGTTATCCAGATGCCCGGCATGACCACACTTCCAATATCCCTGTATGTCTGGTTAAGAAGGTTATTGACCTGCACAGAAACAGTAAAATGAGATAACTGGTACATGAGTTTTGTGTTTAGCAGAAAAACTGTGTTGTAAGGCACTTTCATATTGCGTATGTAATCAAAATAATCTCCGTTTCGCTTCTGGATAGCGAAAGTCCATCCTGCAGATAACTTCCGGAAGATGGCATGCCTGAAATAAATACTCAGATTATGACGGAGGTAATCAAGCGCATAAAGCGAGACATATCCCGTAGCACTTTTATTGGAATATAAGTAGTGGTAATTTATGCGTACCGATTTTACAATCTGGGCGTCAGGTTTGGGGGGAATGTAAGTAAATGAGAACCCGGCGCCAAGCGTATTCATTTGTGTCAGATTCATACTCTCCCATTTGGCATTCGGAGACTTTTTTATCCAGTCGATAATATCAGAACCGAGCCGATAAGAGAGGGAAGCCGAAAAAGTGAAAGCCTTCATAAAATATTGTACTCCCCCGCTAAAACCATACGTTTTTTCAGGTTTCAATTGGGAGTTACTGATATGGTCAGGCCCCTCATAATATAGGTCGGTAAAAGTAGGTAAGCGAATGGCCCTGTTAGCCGAGACATAAGTCTTCAGGTTTCCTGTAATAAACCAGGATATATCTATGCCTGGCGATAGCATAAAACCATAATCCGCATTGTAAAAGACATTTACACCGGCAGAAAGAGAGAAGTTCTGTTTCTGGTATAATTGATTCAGGAAAGCATTGAGTTGCTGCCTGCTTTTGTGATGATTATAAAATGCGCCTTTATCAATCTTGGAAAACACAGTATCTTTCATGGGGTCGCCCAAGACATTACTCAGAATATTTTCATACTGATATGAAAAACCGGCAGCTGTCTTCCCAATCTTCGACTTTAAACCTACGCTTCCCTCCGCTCCCGCCACATCGGTACGATGAAAATTGGGTCCTTGATAAGGGAAAAAGCCGGCAGGCGTATGAAATCCGGCACTATCAACACCTTTTACAAACCAACCTCCCTCTTTTTGATACCAGTTTTTACCTTCTCTGAAAAGCTCGAAGCGATCGTAAAGTCTGCGCCAGTGTATGTTCCCGTGGTATTCTAGCTTGTGCCCTCCCCTTATTCCGAGACCGGCTGACATAACTTTAATTTTTTCGTATTGATCTGGATACTTGCCCGTGTAAAAGCTGTTTGCGCCAAAAGATTTTCCGACATATCCAAGCTGTAAATTCCATTTGGAGGCCCCCACAGTAAAAAAAGACTGGTGAGAAATACTCAGATCTTTAAAATCTGTATTAATCCTATACCCGTTGGACCGGCTTCCTCTAACCGATGTATAGTTAAGGATATGCCCGGTATTATAGCCCGCCAGCAAAGAAGCCGAAAAATACCCATATTGTCCGCCCCGGATAGCCAACGTAAGATTATCGCCGGGTTCCCTTTTGGTAATGATATTGATGGCCCCCGAAAAGGCATTGGGACCAAACCAACGGGAAGAAGGCCCTCTGACAATCTCAATTTTATCCACATCATTAAGGTTCAGAGGCTGATCAAGATTATGATGCCCGGTTTGCGGATCATTCACAGGAATACCGTTTATCATAATCAAGGCCTGGTCGAAGGAGCCACCCGCAAGATCCAAATCGGCCTGCATACCAAAAGCACCCCGTTTGCGCAAATCAAGGCCACCTGCCTGCTCCAGCAAACCACCCAGACTGTTCACCGGAACATTCTTTATCTCTTTTTGTGAAATAATCCCAACCTGCCGTGGAATTTTTCTAAACCTAACCGGATTCGCCACCGAAGAAACCTGAATTTCTTTTAATGTTACCGTATCACTTTGCGCCATAAGCCCTAACTGTGTAAGGAACAACAAAATAACAAACAAAGCTTTTCTTAATTTAATTTTCCACATACCTTTCCTCATATAAGAGGGGGCAAAATTAGAAAAAGGGAATAAAAAGCAGGCTTTATCATCGTAAATTTCAGAATACTTTATAAGGTATTTTGAAATACAATCGAATTGTGCTATTTGATTTTTAGGATTTGCTAATCCATAAACTTTATCCGCAGTGATTAGCACAAAACCAACGGATTCAAAAGAAATATCACTTTAGCTTATCAAAATAAGCTTCTTTCGATATTTGTTCCAGAATGGCTTTCTCGTCGAGGAAATGTTTTTGTTTCAACTTCATATACCAAATTCTAGCCGCAGTATAATTCTTCTGTTCCATCAAAACTTTTATGATATTGGCATACAAAAAGCCGTAAGGATAAGCCGGGTTCCTGTCTATTGCCTTTTTAAAATTCACAAAAGCTTTCTGAAGGTCATTGTTATCAAAAGCAGCATATCCCTCGTTGATGGCTTCATTCATCTTCGGGTCAAGTATGAGGCCGAAGATAGAAAAACAATGATCCTTGCAATTCTCTATCACATCTACGTAACGAATGTTTGTATCCGGCTTAGGGAAGAATAGTTTGAAAGTCAATTTTTCTCCCTTCCATTTAAAGCGGTAAACACTGGGGCAAACAGGAATCCCTTCCGACCGTATCATCTGAAGCTTTTTCTTACTCCGGATATTTTGCAGGTAAATGTGTTTACTGGCACAGAAATAACCTTTTGGAGACTGGTTTTCGATGGTTAGCTCAATCATAAAACTATTTTTTTGCCAGGTAATCTGGTTGACAAGAAAAGGGTGTGTTGCCACAGCAAAATTGGGTACTTTGATAGTTTGCCCGAAAAGGGAAACAGCTGAAACCATCAACACGAAAACAATTAAACCCTGAATAATTTTTTTCATAATTTTATGTGTTTATAATTTACCAACTCTTTGATTTTAGAGTTATTACGTCATTGCGAGAAAATAGGGCAGGTTTGCGAGTTGGCTGACGAAGCAATCTCCTGAATGTTTTAAATCAATCACAAATGTTTCTCATGTTCAAATTTATACAGCTAATTAACCCTGGTTTTACCTTTTTTAATAACAACAGGTTTCACCCGTGATTATTATTTAGAATTTCAAGGCCAACGAAGAGATTGGCGTTTTTTACAGCCACTAATCAGAAAAAAAGCCACGAAACCTGTGCTCCGTGGCTTTTGAACATTTAATAAACCAATTTAACTATTTTTTACTTTTCTTTTTACCAATGGCAACATCAAGTCCTACAGACAAAGCCCAGGTACTTTTTTCATACTTAGTATTATAAGCAACCGGAGTTGTTCCAACATTATAAGAACCGGGAACAGTCTGGCTTTGGTATTTAACAAAGTAGGCACCATATTGTAAGGTGAGGACATCACTAAGTTTCCAGGCGCCACCTGCTGCTATGGTATTTGTGTTCAGACTGTAATTTAAATCGCTTTGGTATGAGGGATTTACGCCTGTTGTTGTATGAAGATAACCACAGCTCAACAAAAGGTTTTTAGAAAGATTAAATTCTGCACCAAAAGCAAACTCCTGAGAGTTATGTTTAATGTTTGTTTTAACATTTTCCCAACCGGTGTTTTTATCCCAGTAGGTGTGATAACCGGCCTGCAAAGAAACTACTTTACTCACGTTAACTTTTGCACCAACAGAAAGCATGGCCGGCATGTCAGCATTTACTTTTCCTCCATTAGGATACATTTCAATGGGTGTACCATCAGCATTCATACCAATCACAAAGCCTTTTCCGGCAGGTGTTGTATTGGTCAGGGTCATTTTAGTCTTGAACTCATATTTAATACCGAAATTCAGATTATCATTGGCAAAGGAAAGATTAACACCCAAAATAGGAGTAATTCCATTACCGGACTGGGAAACATCAATATCCTGATTGCCCATCAGCTTGGCACCACCATACATTTGTGCTGCCTGCTTTGTAAAACCAGCTGCCATGTTAGCAAATTTGGTTGAAGCGCCAACGAAAGTTGTCTGTATTTGAGTCATATTCATAGCATCTACCTGAGCCTGTGTGAGTCCCAACTGTAACAATGCTCCACTCATCTGGTCAGCCTGGGCCTGTGTAATGTAGCCACCAGCCTGAGCTTGCGAAATGGTTAATCCGCTACCAACGAGTGGTTGTACCTGCTTACCTGCGGCATCGTACAAACCTGAAGCGGCACTTGCCTGCGTGGCACCGGCAGAAAGCTGGTCACCCAATCCATTCATATAGGCATTTGCAGGCACATCACCTCCGGCAGTATTTAGTTTAATATCCCGAATATGTCCTTTATAAGAGTTCCTGGCCATAACATAACGTATACCGGCGAAAACAGAAACATGATCAGAAATAGCATAACTTGCTCCCACCTGTAAACCATAATAAATGGAAGTTCCTTTAAGTGCCATGTCAACAGAATAACCCTTAACACCCGTGGCGCCCAGCGCTCCTACAAGAGAGGAAATCGGCACTTCCACCATGGGAATACCTTTGGCAAAGTCAGCACTTCCACCTCCGCCAATAATATTGAAGCCCAAAGAAAAAGCCCAACGGTTTGTCTTATAGGCAACATAAAGACTGGGAAAAACAGGTGCACTAACAGTTCCTTTAAATGTATCATTATTAAGATACGGGAAACTGTTGGTAATTGTCTGTGTTTGAAAAATAGACTGATTACTAAACGAAATATATAACCCATCAGCAAGTTTTGTCAAACCGGCAGGATTATAGTACACAGCATCAATGCTGGTAGAGGCATCACGTACCAACATACGCGACCATGCAGCACTCTGGTTGGTGTTGGTTACCAGTCCTCCTGCAAAAGCAAAATTGACAACCAACAACAAGCTAATTAAGGAAACAGTAATTTTTTTCATAGGATAGAATTTAAATTTGTGAATGTTATTTGATGCTAATATAGAGAATAATAATTCAAAAAAAGCAACTTTTTCAAAAAAAAATGAACAGATGTTTGACGAAAGTCAAAAAAGAGAAACTTTTAATCATTATTAACACACTGATTTTCAACATTTAAGTATGTTTATTAATAACCTGACTAAACAACAAAAAAAATTCACATTTGAGTCCACTCCGAAAAGTATTTTTCGTCATTACGAACGAAGCGAAGCAACATCAATATATTGAGTTACAAAGCTATAGATTGCTTCGTTCCTCGCAATGACGTGCTTTTTCTATTTTTCGGTGTGAACTCAAATTTATTAAGATGACAACCATTTTCGGGCATTTACAAAGGCCTCAAGCCAGGGACTTGCTTCGTCTTTTTCGCGTCCGGAAAGATAATAAGGCCATTGCCAGGGGAAAACAGAGCGCTCCAGATGCGGCATCATAGCCAAATGGCGACCGTTATTTGAGCATACTGCTGCTGCTCCCCAGTCAGAGCCATTAGGATTACCTGGATACTGTTCGTAGCTGTACGAAACCGAAATCTGATATTTGTCGCGGTAGTAGGGAAAACTAAATTTTCCCTCGCCGTGTGCCACCCATGCTCCCAGTCGCTGTCCTGCCAGGCTTTTCAGCATAACAGAATTGTTCTCATGAATATTCACATTTACAAATCCCGATTCAAACTTCCCGGAATTGTTCAAAAGCATACGTGGTTTTTCGGGATGTTCAGGATGAACAAGTCCCAGCTCCATCATCAGCTGGCAACCATTGCAAACACCGAGACTCAGGGTATCTTCTCTTTTGTAAAAGCCATCCAATGCATTTTTTGCTTTTTCGTTATACAGAAAAGCACCGGCCCATCCTTTGGCAGAACCCAGCACATCCGAGTTGGAAAAGCCTCCCACAAAAACCACGAAACCCACATCCGACAAATCTTCCCTGCCGGATATCAAATCTGTCATGTGCACATCTTTTACACGAAAGCCGGCAAGATAAAGCGCGTACGCCATTTCACGATCTCCGTTTACACCTTTTTCGCGAATAATGGCAGCCACAGGAGACGATACACGTTGGTATTTTCCGGTGATATTTTCTATCTTTCCCGAAAAATTCCTTCGGAAATGATATTGTAAGTCCTGACGTTTAAAATTCTTGAAACGAGCCTTTGCTGCAACAATTTCCGTTTGCTTTTGATCAAAGAGATAAGATGTTTCGTACCACACATCCCGGTAACGGGGAATATCCAAAACAAAATTATCTTCTTTATGATGAATCTCCAGCTTGTGTCCCGAAATTACTTCACCAAGAAGATAAAAATGAGCACCTGCATTTTGCAATACATCTTCCACTGACGATAACTCATCCGGTTTAACCTGTATCACAACAGCCGGCTTTTCACTGAACATCAAGCGGACAAGCTCTTTTTCTTCAAACCGGTCTGTAAAAATTTCCATGCCAGCCTCTGTGTTGGCAAAATTCATTTCCAACAACGTGGTTATCAAACCACCGGCAGAAACATCGTGTCCGGAAAGGATTTTCTCTTCCACAATAAGCTCCTGCAAAACATCAAAAGTTTTTTTGAAATATTCAGCATCTTTCACGTCAGGGTACTCCTGCCCTACCCGGCTCAGCGTCTGGGCAAAACTACTACCGGCCAGACCAAATGCCGATAGCGAAAAATCCACGTAAATCAGCTTTGTCCCGGACACAGGTTTCACCACAGGGCTCAAGCTTTTCCTGACATCTGTCACTTCACCTGCAGCAGAAATAATGACGGTTCCGGGTGCATATACCACTTTATCTTTCCCATATTTCTGTGTCATGGAAAGGGAATCTTTTCCGGTAGGAATGGGAATCCCGAGCGCAATGGCGAAATCGCTGACCGCTTTTACCGCGACATAAAGCCTGGCATTCTCTCCCGGATTCCTTGCCGGCCACATCCAGTTGGCGCTCAGCGACACACCGCTTAATCCGCCTTCAACGGGTGCCCAAACCAGGTTAGTCAGAGCTTCGCTGACAGACAGCCGGGAACCGGCAGCAGCATCGACCAAAGCAACGGCCGGAGCATGTCCAAGTGCTGTGGCAATTCCTTTTTCCCCCTGATAATCCAGGGCCATCACACCCAGGTTGTTCAATGGAAGCTGTAACGGACCGGCACACTGCTGCATGGCTACACGCCCGGTTACAGAACGATCTACCTTATTAGTAAGCCAGTCTTTGGAAGCTACCGCCTCAAGGCGTAAAACATGAGAAAGATATTCCTCAAAACGGGAATTATCATAGGTAATTTTCTCAAAATTACGCATCTGAGCAGAATCATACAACACTGTCCGTGGTGGTTTACCGAACAAATATTCCAATTTTAAATCTACCGGACGGATTTTTTCATCGTCAGCCTCCACCACAAGCCTGTGGTCACCTGTTACTTTGCCCACTTTATAAAACGGTGCTCTTTCGCGGGAAGCTGTTTTTTCCAGAAACGGTAAATCTTTTTCTTTGATAACCAACCCCATACGTTCCTGCGATTCGTTACCAAGAATTTCTTTAAACGACAACGTGGGATCACCCAAAGGTAGCTTACCAATTTTAATCACGGCACCTGTTTCTTCAACCAGTTCGGAAAGGCTGTTGAGATGCCCTCCTGCACCGTGGTCGTGAATGGACACAATGGGATTGTTTTCGGACTCGACCATTGCCCGGATGGCATTGGCCACCCTTTTTTGCATTTCCGGATTGGCACGTTGAACAGCATTCAGCTCAGTACTCTGACCGTACTGGCCTGTTGCAACGGATGAAACAGCGCCACCACCCATACCAATGCGGTAGTTGTCGCCACCCAGCACCACGATTATATCACCCGGTTCGGGTATCTCTTTTTGGCTGTCTTTTGCATTGGCGAATCCAACGCCACCAGCCTGCATAATAACTTTGTCGTAAGCATGAATCTTCCCTTTTTCCTGATGTTCAAAAGTAAAAAGGCTGCCATTAATAAGTGGCTGGCCAAATTTATTTCCAAAGTCGGAAGCCCCGTTGGAAGCTTTCATAAGAATTTCATCCGGAGCATGGTAAAGCCAGGGACGCGATGCAACTGTTTTTTCCCAGAGCCTTTCGTTACCCAGCCGGGGATAAGAAGTCATGTAAACAGCCGTCCCTGCCAACGGCAAACTTCCTTTTCCACCCGCCATACGATCACGGATTTCGCCACCACTACCGGTAGCCGCACCATTGAATGGCTCCACTGTGGTAGGAAAATTATGGGTTTCAGCCTTAAGCGAAAGTACGGAAGAAATTTCACGAACGGCAAAAAAGCCAGACTCATCCTGACGGTCAGGGGCGAATTGTTCAATTTTGGGCCCCACCAGAAAAGCGACGTTGTCTTTGTAAGCAGAAACAATTCTTTCCGGACTGACTTTAGCGGTCTTTTTTATAAGTGCAAACAGGCTTTCCGGCATCTCATTGCCATCGATGATAAAGCTGCCATTAAAAATTTTGTGGCGACAGTGCTCGGAATTGATTTGTGCAAAACCGTAAACTTCCGAATCAGTAAGCTTCCGGTTGAGTTTTTTGCTTACCTCTTCCAGATATTTTACCTCATCGATGCTTAAAGCCAGGCTTTCTTTCTCATTGTAAGCTGCAATATTATCGATATATATTATGGATTCCGGTGACTGATTAATGGTCAGTGATTCCTGGTCAAGCCCCTCGTACAGTTGTTGCAACATGGCATCATAAGCAAAATCAGGATTATCTACTTTCTCAAATTTTTCAATTCTTGCAATGCCTTTGATACCCATATTTTGGGCAATCTCAACCGCATTGGTACTCCAGGGGGTAACCATTTCCCTACGTGGCCCCAGAAACAAGCCCTCCTGCTCTCTGCCCTGGCAAAGTTTAGAATTGGCAAAAAGCCAGTTTAACTTTTGGTGATCTTTCACAAAAAGCGCTGTATCAGCTTTTACAACAAAATAATGACATCTGTCAGAAGAATAAAAATAAATCATGAGAAGGAACTTTGGGAATACACCGGCAAAGATAGAAAATGCTTTGTGCATTCTGAATATCCGGTAAATTATTTTCTTCTTCCAATAAAAGATCTAAACAAGTATTGGCTACACTCAATAATCTGATTATCAGTGCGAAATACATCTTTCACTTTCCTGGCAGCCACATAATCAAATGTGGAATTTAGAAGTATTTTAAAAAAACAGGTGAAAAATGTATTCCGCATATAAATTAGAAGTATTTTTGCACATTATTAATTATTTATTATTTTATTACACAAATGAAAAAAGGAACAGTAAAATTCTTCAATGAATCCAAAGGATTTGGATTTATTATTGAAGAAGATTCCAAAAATGAGTACTTCGTACACATTTCAGGATTAATTGACAAAGTTCACGAAGGTGACGAAGTTGAATTTGACTTAAAAGAAGGTAGAAAAGGCCTGAATGCAACCGACGTTAAAGTAGTTTAATGTTTTTGCATTAGTTTTTCTACTAATGAAAAAAAAGCCTGTCAGTACTGACAGGCTTTTTTTATGTCCTATTTTCAGGGAATAACCATCTCAGAATGTTAAACTTTAATCTTCACCTCTTTATCAATATTTATTTTTGGTTCCTATCCGGACTGAAAAGCTCCACCCCCTAATTTTTGTATTTTTGGCAAATCTGTCAGATAAACTTCTGATTTTATTTTATGACAAAAGAAAAAAGATCGCTGGAAGAGGTACATGCTTCAGTTGACACCATAAAGAAAGCAGGTGTTTACAGAAAGTTGTTGGCTTTTATGGGGCCGGCATATCTCATCAGTGTGGGTTATATGGATCCTGGCAATTGGGCAACCGATATTGCGGGTGGCAGTCAGTTTGGCTACCAGCTTATCTGGGTTTTGCTCATGTCAAATATTATGGCACTTTTGCTCCAAAGCCTGAGTGTCCGCCTCGGTGTGGTACGAGGCCGCGATCTCGCACAGGCTTGTCGCGAAACTTATTCCAAACCGGTAAACTTTGTACTTTATATCCTTGCAGAAATAGCCATCATTGCAACCGACCTGGCAGAGGTTATCGGCATGGCCATCGGGCTGCAACTGCTTTTCCATATTCCGATGCTCTGGGGCGTTTTACTAACCTTTTCCGATACATTCATTTTGCTGTTTCTCATCAACAAAGGAATGAGAAAGATGGAAGCTTTTATATTGGCATTGGTGGGCGTAATCGGACTGGCTTTTTTTGTGGAGATGTTTTTTGCCAAACCGGATATGGCAGAGATGGCCAAAGGTCTTATCCCTACCATTCCCAACAGTACCGCCCTGTATATTGCCATTGGCATCATTGGCGCCACAGTAATGCCACACAATTTGTACCTGCATTCTTCACTGGTTCAAACGCGAAGTTTCAAACGTACCCGCCTTGACATTGGCGGTGCTTTGCGGTTTAACTTTTTTGATTCTGTCATTGCCCTGAACATGGCTTTTTTTGTAAACGCAGCTATTTTAATCCTTGCTGCTGCCACTTTTTACAAAGCCGGGATGTTTCATGTGAGCGAAATTCAGGATGCTTATAAATTTCTGGAACCACTGCTCGGCACAAAATGGGCTGCTATTTTGTTCGCGGTTGCACTGATAGCCTCAGGGCAAAGTTCTACCCTCACGGGAACATTGGCCGGACAAATCGTCATGGAGGGCTTTATCAATTTCCGGATTCAACCGTGGGCCAGACGCATGATAACCCGTTCACTGGCTATCATCCCGGCCATTCTTACATTGCTATATTATGGAGAAAGTTATACTGGCAAATTACTGGTACTCAGCCAGGTGGTATTAAGCATGCAATTGGGATTTGCCGTTATTCCGTTGATTCATTTCGTAAGTGACAAAACTTCCATGGGAAAATTTGCCATCAAACTACCGGTTAAAATTGCCTCATGGGCCATTGCTCTCATTATTGTAGCATTAAATATCCAGCTTGTTATCGATGAAGTACAAATCTGGTTTGGCAGTAGCCATCATCCGGTAATCCTGGCTTTGGTTGTTGTTCCCGTTATTGTTGCGCTCATCGTTTTGCTGCTTTATCTTACACTGTTGCCCATAGTGAAAAATATAAAAATCAAGAAAAGTGATTTCATTCATTCCGGTATCCGGGAAATAAAGTTAAGTTCAAAACCTCTGTACAACAATATAATGGTTGCGCTGGACTTTTCACATGCCGATGCGGCCGTTATGCAACATGCGTTGGCGCTGGCAAACAAGGAAACCAAATTCCTTTTTGTACATATTGTGGAGAGTGCTGCCGCCCTGGTGTACGGCGATGAAACCGATGATCTGGAAGCCGAAGACGATGGTGAACGGTTAAAAAAATTCATTCAACAAATCAGTAAATTGGGATTTCAGGCAGAAACACGTGTTGGATATGGAAATCCAAAAGTATTACTTCCTCAATTTTCTAAAGAATTTGGCGCTGACCTGCTGATTATGGGAGCACATGGTCATGGATGGTTTAAGGATTTGCTCTTTGGGACAACCATAGAAAAAGTACGACATAAAGTAAATATTCCGGTGCTGATTGTGCGAAAATAACCTTTCCTTACAGATTGCTTTCCGAAATACCGAAGACCTCATTTTCACCCACATCGCCCTGAGGCTCAATATGTATCACAATGTCATAAATATTCCCGATTTCTTCTCTGATTTTCTTTTCCACATCATGACTTTTAGCATGTGCCTCCAGCAAAGTCAGCTTGCCCGAAAGTTCTATATCCAACGCGATAATATAAAGATGTGCCATTTTTCGCACACGGATGCGATGGGGATGTGATACGCCTTCCACTTTGGTGCAGGAAGCAATAATCCTCTTATAAATCTCCGGATTATCCACGCCATCCATTAAATCCCTACCCGACTCCATAAATATTTTCAAGGCTGTAAACATAATCCATCCGCTCACCACAAAGGCGGTCAGCACATCAAGAACAGGCATTTTAAAAATAAATGTGGCAACAAGGCCAATAAGAACCGACACCGATATCAGCACATCGCTTTGCATATTTTTGGCATTGGCCAGAAGCATACTGCTTTGCTCTGATTTTCCCGCTTTTTTCAGATAAAGCGCCAACAGTTGCTTACCAATAATGGAAACAATCACAATATAAACAGCAATAGTTTTGGGAATAGCACGAGGGACGGGATGCACCAGTTTACCAAAAGTGGATATGGCCAGCTGTGCCCCTGCAAAAAAGATAATAAACGCCAGGATTTTTGTTGCCAGCGTATCGGCTTTGTTATACCCGTATGGATATTTAAGATCAGGAGGGCGTGCAATAATATGGGCTGTAAAAAGTGTAATCAGCGAAGTGAGTACATCCGAAGCAGAATCAATACCATCCGCTACCACCGCGAGGCTACCTGCCATAAGTCCGACACCAATTTTTAGAAAAGACAGAAATGCATTGGTAAAAATAGCCACTTTCGAAGCTACAACAATCTTTTTCTCTCTTATTCCCAAGGGCATTGTTTTTTCTGCAAAGGTAACTTTTCTCGTTATTTTAACTGCATCTGTCCTTTCGACCATAGGGCAAACGCATCATAAATTTATTAATTCTAACAATACAATGGATTGCTTTAACTTATTGTGTAACAAGCTCATTCGGATTTGCAATCCGAATGTCAAAGAGAAAGAGGATTTCTAATCCGATGGAAGATTATAAATTACCAGAATGCATTCCACCATTAGATTTCAAATCCCAGGCCATTAAAACTTTCAGGTTACAAACCTGAAAGAGCTACTACATTGAATAACAATTAGTTGGTTTAAATTATTTTTTACTGTTATCAATAATAATGATGCGTCTGCCCTGTTTCGACCATAGGGCGACCCACCCAAACAACGTTCAGTTGTGTCTTCCCGAAAGGACAAGAAAACACTTCATTTATCATCGTTCATCAAGATGCTAACGCCAAATCCCACGCACAAGTCTTCGCTATTTGACTCAGCAACAGACGTTAGATAAAGCTGTGAGGATTGGGTAGTACCAAGTCCGAGCGCGGACACTCGAACCAAGGGATGTTAATAAGTGATAAAAGTGAGAAAATGCAATAAAAGGCTTTCTGTTTTTGTCGTATGACATCCACAGAAAGCCTTTAATATTTTCAAAACGAACATTAGTATTATCCCAAAAATCTTTCTGCTTCAATGGCTGCCATGGCACCGGTTCCGGCAGCGGTAATAGCCTGGCGGTAATGTTTATCCTGTACATCACCGGCTGCAAAAATACCAGGAACATTGGTGGCTGTAGAGTCTGGTTTTGTAATGAGATAACCTGTTTCATCCATATCCAGTTTACCAAAGAAAAGATTGGTATTGGGTTTGTGGCCAATGGCGACAAAAAAGCCATCAATATTAATTTTTTGTTCTTCACCGGTTTTGTTGTTCACCAGTATAGCACCGTTAAGTGCTTTGGTAAATCCCTGCTCCACGCCCACAATCTCTTTCACTTCGTGGTTCCACAACACTTCAATATTGGCCGTGTTGAGCACTTTGTTTTGCATAGCTTTGGAAGCGCGTAGCTGGTCGCGACGGTGTATCAGATACACTTTACGGCACAGATTAGCCAGATAAGTGGCTTCTTCGGCAGCCGTATCGCCACCACCTACAACAGCCACATCTTTGCCTTTGTAGAAAAAGCCATCACAGGTAGCGCAGGCCGAAACACCTCCGCCTTTAAATTTCTGCTCTGATTCCAATCCCAGATATTTTGCCGTTGCACCGGTAGCGACAATGACAGTCTCTGCCAATAATTCAGTACCGTCATCAACTTTTACTTTAAACGGACGTTCTGTTGTATCAATTTCCGAGACCATTCCCCAACGGATATCTGCGCCAAAACGTTCGGCTTGCTTTTGCAGGTCTTCCATCATTTTTGGACCTTCAACGCCTTCGGGATAACCGGGAAAATTATCTATTTCAGTAGTGGTAGTAAGCTGTCCGCCTGGCTCCATGCCCTGATAAACGATGGGTTTCAGGTCAGCACGCGAAGCGTAAATGGCAGCAGTGTATCCGGCAGGGCCGGAGCCTATAATCAAACATTTGGTTGTTTCCATGTATTTAAAATTAAAGATTGCTTACTTATTGAATTTTTATCTTATCAAATCAAATGCCAAAAGGTTACTTCTTAAAAACTGTTCTTATTTTGTCAGACAAAAGGTAATTGAACTGTTCTTTAACAGTGTTTCATCCTTCCAGTTCGATACCAACAAAATCCATTTTACCACCCAACGGAGGATTGAGTTTTCTGATTATCAATCGGGTATGTTGCACCTGAGGGAAACTTTCTTTAATACGTTCTATAATTCGACGGCCAACATGTTCCAGCAACTTTGATTTGGTGTCCATTTCACTTTTCAGAACACGGTAAACTTCCTGATAATTAACCGTATCGTTTAAAATGTCAGTCTGTTCCGCCTTGGTGGTATCCACTTCAAGAAACAGGTCACATCGGAATTTGGTGCCAATAACCTGTTCTTCTTTGAAACAGCCATGATAGGCAAAAAACTCCATTCCTTCGATTGATATAACAGACATCTTTTTTCTTTTTTGATCAAACAGTTTATTCTTTTTTTCCCAGTTCGTGTAATCCGGTTTCCAGCCGGCGCAACGTTTCTTCCTGACCAATCATAGCAATAATATCAAACAAATGTGGCCCTTTTAATGCTCCGACAATCAACAGACGGAAAGCATTCAGCACAACACCCATACCATATTCTTTTTCTTCTATCCACTGCTTCACCACTACCTCAGTATTTTCCGAAGTAAAATCATCCACTTTGGCCAACAAAGCCTTTATCTCTGTCATTTGGTCATACGAAACCTGTTTCCATCTTTTTTTCACTGCTTTCGGATCATAAGTATCTGGTGCTTTGAAAAAGAAATCAGACTGGCTCCACAGCTCGTGAACAAAATGAGCTCGTTCTTTCACCAGACCGACCACTCTTTCCACATAATCAATATCCGCCATGACCTCTTCTTTTTCGATAAACGGAAGAAATTGTTTAGCCAGCTCTTCATTACTCATTTTCAACATGTACTGATGATTGAACCATTTGGCTTTTTCCGGATCGAAACGGGAACCTGATTTTCCCACCCGTTCAATGGAAAAAGCCTCTGCCATTTCGTCCAGGTTAAAAATTTCACGATCGTCACCCGGATTCCATCCCAAAAGGGCAAGCATATTAATAAAAGCTTCTGGAAAATAACCATCTTCGCGATAGCCGCGAGAGGTCTCACCGGTTTTTGGGTCAGTCCATTGTAACGGGAAAACCGGAAATCCCAGACGGTCACCATCGCGTTTGCTAAGTTTTCCTTTACCATCGGGTTTAAGTAACAACGGCAGGTGAGCAAACTGTGGTGCTTCCCATTCAAAAGCCTCATAGAGTAACACGTGCAATGGTAGCGAAGGCAACCATTCTTCTCCCCTGATTACATGGCTTATTTTCATCAAATGGTCATCCACAATATTGGCCAAATGGTATGTCGGCATCCCATCCGATTTAAATAATATCTTATCGTCCAACACATTAGCATGTACAGTAACTTCTCCACGTATCAGGTCAACCATGCGTACCACCCGGTTTTCGGGCATCTTGAAACGTACCACAAAAGGCACATTTGCAGTCAGTAACTTTTGTACTTCAGCTTCAGACAAAACCAATGAGTTTTTCAAATGAACCCGTTCTGTAGCATTGTACGTAAATGTCTTTTTCTCCGCTTCAAATGCATTCCGCAAATTCGTCAGCTCTTCAGACGTATCAAAAGCATAGTAAGCATGTCCGGAAGCCACCAGTTGTTCAGCATATTTACGATACAGGGCTTTGCGCTCCGACTGTTTGTACGGACCGTATTCACCACCTTTGGTAACACCTTCGTCAAATTGAATACCGCACCAATTGAAAGCATCGATGATATAATCTTCGGCACCTGCAACAAATCGTGTCTGGTCGGTATCTTCAATACGCAGGATAAATTTTCCGTTATTTTTTTTTGCAAAAAGGTAATTATACAAAGCTGTCCTTACGCCGCCTATGTGCAATGGGCCTGTAGGACTGGGCGCAAAACGCACCCTGATTTCTCGGTTACTCATCTGTTTCTGTTTTGAGCAGCAAAGATAGGAAAAAGCAGGATGCAGATATGTAAAGGGGAGTAATGATAATGAGGATATGAGCTAAAGATTGCGACATTTCACAAGGGAACACCTGAGTATTTATGGATTGTAAAAAAGCCCGTATTTTTGCTCCATGAAAATAGATGTTATCCCTTACGCATCGGCCATTCGTCCCGATTTAATCAAAAACCGGCATGTAATCGTTATCGATGTTCTCCGTGCTTCCTCAGTAATGATTACAGCACTGGCAAATGGTGCCAAAGCTTTTATTCCCGTAAGAACAGTAAAAGAGGCCGTGGAAAAAGCTGAGCTACTGTCTAATGATGAAATTTTACTCTGTGGCGAACGGGATACCAAAATCATTGATGGCTTTCATCTGGGAAATTCGCCACAGACCTATACCCGCGACCAGGTGGAAGACAAAACCCTCATCTTCACCACCTCTAACGGAACAAAAGCCCTGAATCAGTTACAGGAGGCCACAGAAATTTATATCGGCTCCTTTTTAAATATGAAAGCGCTGGTTCATCGCTTCCTGGAAATAGAGGATGTGGTACTTGTCTGTTCCGGAACCAACAACAATTTCTCGATGGATGACGCTATGTGTGCCGCCTTATTCATGGAAGAAATCACGAAAAAGAAAACCGTAAAACTTTCTGATTTCTCCATCACACTTCTGAAAGCTTTCCAAAGAGACAAGGGCAACCTGCCACTACTTTTGAAAGATTGTTATCATTTGAACCTGCTGAAGCGCAATGGCTTTGGTGACGATGTAGCCTACTGTCTGCAAAAAGACATTCTAAACGTTGTTCCCGAAATGAAAGGAGAGAGAATTGTTTGTGAAAAGTAGCAGGATTTCCCCAAAAAATCATTGGAAGCTAAATAACCTGAAAAAATTCCGGTCATTTAATAATCCGATGCATCACCGCGGTCTGTTTTATGTCCGTTTCCGAACATTTGATGTTTTAATACGTACATAATAAATATTGTTAAAAATCGGCCACCTAACCACTCCTATGTAGATTAGATAGTTATATTTGTGGCACACTTTATGATAAGCTCTTGTATTAATTAGGTTACAGGTATATCAGAATTGGTCAACCAATAAAAAATACGATTTCATGAAAAAAAAGATTATTTTTCTCCTTCCCTTATTTGCTTTATTATTATTTGGTGTGCGTGTTACAGCACAACAGAAATGGTCATTGGAGAAATGCATCAATTATGCATACAAAAATAATTTGCAAATAAAGCAAAGCAAACTGAGTACAGAGTCTTCAAAAGAGAGTTTGTTGCAAAGTAAATTAAACTTTTTACCATCTATTAATAGCAGCATTTCGCAAAGTACCGGATGGGGGAGGTCCATTGACATGGCCACCTATAGTTATACCGACAAGCGATCGAGACAAGCTTACGGATCGATAAATGCCAACCTGACACTTTTCAACGGTTTACAAAATGTGAACAGTATGCGGCAAAAGCAGTTTGAATACCTTGCCAAGAAATATAATTCTGAAAAAATAAGAGATAACATTGCTTTAAATATCGCAGCAGCCTATTTGCAGATTCTATACAACATAGAACAGGTAAACAACGCTAAAAGGCAGGTAGAAATAAGCAATAAACAAACCGACCGCACCAAAAAAGAAGTAGAAGCCGGAACCGTGGCCAAAGGGAATCTGTTGGATATTGAAGCCCAGGGGGCCAACGACAAGGTAACCCTTGTAAATGCCCAAAACAAACTTATGCTGGCCTATCTTGATTTAATGCAACTGCTCGATATAAAAGGGAATACACCGTTTAGCATTGAAAAGCCCAATCTGGTAATCGTTCGAAAGCCTGCACTTCTTCCTGTTCAATCTATATATAACCGCGCGTTGGAGATAAGGCCGGAGATTAAAAGTGCTCAATATTCGGTAAAAGCAGCCGACCGTGCACTGGCCATGGCAAGAGGTCAAAGAAGCCCAACGCTGAGCCTGAATTCAAGTTATGGTAATAATTACTCCGATCAGATCAGGTTGAGCAATAACCCTCAAAATCCTGGGTTTAACGAAACCAAACCTTTTTGGGATCAGCTGAGAGACAACCGAAGTATTACACTTGGATTCCGGCTGACTATCCCCATTTTGAATGGTTTTCAGGTTTCCACAAACATAAAACAATCGAAAATATCACTGGAAAATGCCAACCTGAATTTGAGAATTCAAAAAAACGATTTACGGAAAAACATTGAGCAGGCATATGCCGATGCGCTGGCAGCATATCAAACATATATCGCCAGTGAAAGATCGGTAATCTCTCTGAAAGAATCTTTCAAATACGCACAGGAGAAATTAAATGTAGGTATGTTAAGCTCCACCGATTATGATGTGGCAAAAGTTAAGCTTTTCAATGCAGAGTCAAGTATTATTGCCGCAAAGTATAATTATATTTTCAAGACAAAGATTCTTGATTTTTACCTTGGCCGCAGCCTTACGCTAAAAGACATTGTCAAACCTGTTACAACACAAATAAATACGACAAAATAGACGCTGATAATGCCCGTAAAATGACTAAATTCGTACAATAATAATAAAGAAATGACAAAATCCCGGAAAAAGACACTTTGGTATATTATCGGTGCTGTTGTGTTGGTTGTAATAATCGTATTGGCCGTAAAAAAAGGTAAGTCCTCAGAAGCACAAAAAGTTGCTGTCGAAAAAGTTATTAGAAGAAACATTATTGAGACTGTTTCGGCCAATGGCAAAATTCAGCCGGCTAAAGATGTAAAAATCAGTCCTTATATTTCAGGTGAAATTGTGGAACTTTACGTAAAAGAAGGTGACTTTGTAAAAAAAGGACAAAAACTGGCAAAAATTGACCCAAAGATTTATATCTCAAGTTACCGACAGGCCGAAGCCGTTGTACAGACAACAGAGGCCAATCAAGCCAATTCAAAAGCACGGCTGGCGCAATCGCAGGCACAATTTACCAAAAGTAAGCTGGACTTCAAACGAAGTAATGTACTTTGGAAAAAACAGGTTATTTCCGATGCAAACTACGATGCTGCCCGCTCTACATACCTGGTAGCCAAAGCAGAAGTAAAAGCGGCCGAAGAAAGTTACAAAGCCAGCCAATTTCAGGTAAAAAGTTCCAAAGCCAAGTTGAGTGAAGCACAGGAAAACCTGAAGCGGACAACCATATACGCACCAAACAACGGAACGGTTTCCAAGTTGAGTGTACAAGCAGGAGAACGGGTTACAGGAGCATCGCAGTTTTCGTCAGGTACCGAAATTATGCGCATTGCCAACCTGGATGTTCTGGAGGCAAACGTGGAAGTAAATGAAAACGACATTGTTCAGGTGGCCTTAAACGACACCGCCTTAATTGAGGTGGACGCTTATCTAAACCGTAAATTTAAAGGCATTGTTACCGAAATAGCCACTTCGGCCAATACCACCGGTGTAAGCGCTGACCAGGTGACCAATTTTGATGTAAAAATCAGAATGCTGAAATCATCCTATGCTGACCTTATCCGCCCTAAAAATCCAATTCCTTCACCATTCAGGCCGGGGATGTCAGCCACGGTAGAAATACAAACTAAACGTGCAGATAATGTACTTTCTGTTCCTATACAGGCTGTTACAACAAGAGCTGATTCCACAGGACGCATAAAATCTATACGCCAAAAGCGCGAAGAGAAAAAAACAAAAAAGAGCAAAACCCAAATACAGAATAAAATAAAAGAGTATGTTTTCATCTATCAAAACGGGATTGCAAAACTCCAAAGGGTAAAAACCGGCATCCAGAATAATATGTACATCGAAATCAAGAAAGGAGTAAAAGAAGGACAGGAAGTTATCACTGCGCCTTATCGCCTTGTCTCTAAAATATTGAAAAACGGTGACAAAGTAAAGAAAGTAGATAAAAAGATGTTGTTCTCGGCTAAAAAATAAATACAGAGGAGAAGGATTTGGGAAAGATTTTAAACATTGAAACATCCACACAGGTATGCTCTGTGGCACTTTCTGTGGACGGAAAAACGGTGGCTTTACAGGAAACAAATACCGAAAGTTCGCATGCACGTCAGATTACGATTTTTGCCGAACAGCTTATGTACACTGCCGGATTAAATTTTCAGGATTTAGATGCCATTGCTGTTAGCAAAGGGCCCGGCTCCTACACCGGTTTACGTATTGGCGTTTCTACAGCCAAAGGTTTTTGCTATTCACTGGACAAGCCTCTCATTTCGGTAGGAACACTCAAATCACTTGCCGGTGGGATGATACAAAAGCTTATTGCCGAGGGGAAAGAACCCGATGATTTTCTTTTTTGCCCCATGATCGATGCCCGGCGCATGGAAGTTTATACAGCCATTTACGACAGCAAGCTAAATGAGATCAAAAAAATTATGGCAGAAGTGATTGATAAAAATTCTTTTGCTGATTTTTTCAAAAAGGAGAAACCACTAATCTTCATTGGTGATGGCGCAGCTAAATGTAAAGAGACATTGACCAAAGTTTCATCCCATGCCGTTTTTCGGGAAGACTTCCTGGCGTCGGCAACATACATGGCCCCTCTGGCAGAAGAAAAATTCAAAGCTGACAAATTTGAAGATACCGCTTATTTTGAGCCTTTTTACCTGAAAGATTTTGTTGCCGGTATTCCCCATGTGAAAGGACTGAAATAAACTTTCTCGCAGCAAGCTGGCGTGAACCAATAGAAACAAACTCAGGTTATTACTGCAAGTAGCAGCATTTAAAATAAATGTATTCCAATTGTATTTCAAAGCGTCCTGTAAAATATTTTGAAATTTGCAATGCCGCGCCTGACAGAAGTTTGGCTAATCCCTGCGTGTTGTTTACATCATTTCTATATTATCAAATTCTGTTAACCGGAAATTTTATACCTTTACTTTTTATTCCTGATATCCCAAAATTATGAACAGAAATCTGAATTTAGAAAAGCTGAAAGACACGCCCATTTGGGATGTCATCGTTATTGGTGGTGGTGCCACGGGACTGGGCACGGCTGTGGAAGCGGCAACCCGAGGATATAAAACATTGCTGTTGGAACAGGTGGATTTTGCCAAAGGAACCTCCAGCCGAAGCACCAAACTGGTGCATGGTGGCGTTCGTTATCTTGCGCAGGGCGATATTTCACTGGTGCTCGAAGCATTAAAAGAACGTGGATTGTTGCGTCAGAATGCTCCGCATCTTGTACGTAATCAAGCGTTTATTATCCCAACTTACGAATGGTGGGATGGGCCCTTTTACACCATCGGACTCAAAGTTTACGATATGATGTCTGGTAAACTGGGGCTGGGGCCTTCGGAACGGATTAATACGGAGGCTGTTACCAAAGCCATTCCTAACCTGAAAAAAGAGGGACTAAACGGTGGGGTTATCTACTACGATGGCCAGTTTGATGATGCCCGCCTGGCAGTAAGCCTGGCACAGACTTTAGAGGACAACCGTGGAACTGCACTCAATTATTGTCGCGTTACCAGCATCCTGAAAGACAAAATGGGATTTGTTGACGGTGTCAGGATTTTGGACACGGAAAATGACGAAACGTATGAGATAAAAGGGAAAACAGTAGTTAACGCAACCGGCGTTTTCGCCGACAGCATCATCCAAATGGATCATCCCGAAACCAAAAAGACCATCGTTCCATCGCAAGGTGTACACATTATCCTCGACCGGAAATTCCTTCAGGGTGATGCAGCCATTATGATACCCAAAACTCCTGATGGACGTGTGTTGTTTGCTGTACCGTGGCATAACAAAGTGGTTGTGGGAACCACCGACACCCAGATGGAAGAAATCAGTTTGGAGCCGCGGGCACTTCCCGAAGAAATTGATTTTATCCTGAATACAGCAGCTGAGTACCTGGTTTATCCGCCAAAAAAGACAGATGTCCGCAGTGTTTTTGCCGGACTTCGTCCCCTGGCAGCTCCGGAAGATGAAGGCGAGGAGACAAAAGAAATATCGAGAAGCCATAAAATTACCATTTCAGCCACCGGATTGCTGACCATTACAGGAGGAAAATGGACAACCTACCGAAAGATGGGCGAAGATGCTATTGAAAAGGCTATCCTGATTGGCGGCCTTGAAGAAACAACTTCTGTTACGGCCAACATGCCCATCCACGGCTATGTGAAAAGTTTTGATGAATCGGACATACTGCATTATTATGGCTCCGACAGGGATAAAATAAAAGCCCTTGCCCTATCAGATAAAACTATGAATGAAGTACTTGTAGAAGGTTTCCCCTACTCCAAAGCCGAAGTGGTTTGGGCAGTCCGTGAGGAGATGGCGCGTACCGTAGAGGATTTTCTGGCCCGCCGCAGCCGTTTTTTGCTATTGGATGCGCGCAACAGCATAAAAGCTGCCCCTGCCGTTGCCAAAATTATTGCCGAAGAGCTGGGGTTACGGCGACGTTGGGTTCGTGAACAGATAGAAGATTATACAGCACTGGCCAAAGGTTACATGCTGGAATAGGCCGTTTTTTAAATACCCATTTCATGGAAAAAAAATACATTCTTGCACTGGACCAGGGAACAACCAGCTCGCGTGCCATCATCTATGACCATGCAGGGAAAATAATGTCCATGGCGCAGAAAGAGTTCCGGCAGTTTTTCCCTAAACCCGGATTTGTGGAACATGACCCCATGGAGATTTACAGTTCCCAAATCAGCGTGGCAGCGGAAGCTTTGGCACAGTTGGATATCCATGATAACGTTATTGCCGCCATCGGTATCACCAACCAACGCGAGACAACCATCGTCTGGAACCGGAAAACAGGAAAGCCGGTGTACAACGCCATTGTCTGGCAGGACAGGCGGACAGCTGCTTATTGCGATGCATTAAAAAGCCGGGGACTTCAAAACGAAATCACGGAAAAAACCGGATTGGAGATCGATGCTTATTTCTCGGCAACCAAGGTAAAATGGATCCTCGATAACGTTTCAGGTGCCCGTAAAGCTGCCGAAAACGGCGAACTTGCTTTTGGCACCGTGGACAGCTGGCTCATGTGGAACCTCAGCAATGGCAAAGCGCACCTGACCGATGTTTCCAACGCCTCACGCACCATGCTTTTTAATATTCACACACTGCATTGGGACAATGACTTGTTAAAACTTTTTGACATTCCGGCTTCCATGCTTCCCGAAGTAAAGCCCAACAGCACCCATTTTACGGATACTTCCGGATTGATTTTCTCCACAAAACTCCCCATCACAGGAGTGGCAGGAGACCAGCAGGCAGCACTTTTCGGTCAAATGTGTGTTCATCAGGGAATGGCCAAAAACACATACGGAACCGGATGTTTTATCATGCTCAATACGGGGACAAAACCTGTTCGTTCCAACAACAGAATGCTTTCAACAGTTGCCTGGCAGCTGAACAACCAGACTACCTATGCGCTGGAAGGAAGCGTTTTTGTGGGTGGCGCAGTCATCCAATGGCTTCGCGATGGGATAAAATTCATTAAATCAGCGGATTTGAGTGAAAAGCTTGCTCTTTCGGTAAAAGATACCAACGGCGTCTTTTTTGTTCCGGCCTTTACGGGATTAGGTGCGCCATACTGGAATCAGGATGCACGGGGAATGCTTTACGGTATAACCCGTGGAACCTCCCGTGCACACATTACGCGTGCTGCTCTTGAAGCCATAGCTTATCAAAGTTATGATGTCATAAAAGCCATGCAACAGGATGCCGATTTTGTTATCGAGAACCTGCGCGTAGATGGAGGTGCAGCCGCCAACAATTTTCTTATGCAAATGCAGGCCGATGTCTTGCAAACCAACGTACAAAGGCCTGTTGTGCTGGAAAGTACATCACTCGGGGCTGCCTATTTTGCCGGTCTTGCTGTCGGTTTTTGGAAAGATACGGCAGAAATAGAAAGCCAGTGGCAGGTGGAAAAGACTTTCACACCCGTCAAAAGTTCCCATGATGTGGAAAAAGGAATTGTAAGCTGGCATGATGCCATCGCACGAGTTTTGTACCAAAACCATTAGGCTCCTTCGTCTAAAAATTTCTCCGGATAATTTGTAAAAACGGCATCCACTCCCATCTGTTTCAACCGGTTGAAATCCGACAGTTTATTCACGGTATAAACCCATACTTCCAGGCTGCTGGCATGTATCATTTTTACCCATTGCGGGTTTACCGTGCGCAGGGAGATATTGACAGAAGTGGCATGCAGCACTTGCGAAAGTTCAACAAAACCGTGCGGTTTTCTATCATAAAGGATTCCGATTTTTGTGGTGTTGTCCAGTTTCCGAAATTGTCTCAGCTGTTGATGGTCAAACGATGAGATACAGAAGTCCTCTGTTGTCCAGCCATGGTTTTCTCTGTATTCGTTGAGCAAAGCTGAAGTTGGAACGGCAACGCCGGCACCTTTCAGCTCAATGTTAATTTTCGCCCGCCGGTTTACGAGGTTCAAAACTTCACGCAAAGCAGGAATCTTTTCCCCCTCCCCGGCATCTGCCCGTTTTAATTCTTCCAGTGTTTTTTCTGCGACGAAACCTTTTTCCGTTGTCGTCCTGTTTATCTTTTCATCGTGGATGACCACCAACTCACCGCTGGCACATTGATGCACATCGAGCTCAACCATTTTTACTCCCATGCGGATAGCCTTTTCAAAAGAAGCCAGTGTATTTTCGGGAGCTTTTCCGCTTGCACCGCGATGTCCAATGATAAGCATAGTTGTCGGTTTAAAAGACAGATAACCCTGATTTCGTAGTAAATAGTTCCAGTGCTTTCATGCCCCGAACAGAATTTCCTTTCTTATTCAGTTTGGGGCTCCACACGCTGATACTATATTTTTCGGGATGAATGGCCACGATACCACCGCCCACGCCACTCTTTCCCGGAAGGCCGACCGTAAAACTAAACTCTCCGGCTTCGTCATAAAAACCACACGTTTGCATGAGCGCATTCAGCCTTTTGGCCTGGCTTGTAGAAAGAATTTCTTCTTTTGCGCCGGGAAGTTTCCCATGGTTGGCAAAAACCAGAAAAGTTCGCGAAAGCTCATTACAACTCATCTCGATAGAACAAAGGTGAAAGTAAAAATCCAGCACTTCTTCTACTTCGTTTTGCAGGTTTCCATGTGATTTTAGCAGGTTGGCAAGGGCGGTATTACGGTATCCCTGTAATTTTTCAGAAGCGGCTACGGCCGGATTAAATCCAATTTCAGGATTAGCCGAAAGTTTACGAACAAAATCCAGCAAAGCCTGTTTGGGATGCGTTAACTCCGAAACAAGGATATCAGCAATCACCAACGCCCCCGCGTTGATAAAAGGATTGCGGGGAATGCCCTGCTCGTAGTCCAGTTGTAACAACGAATTAAAAGCCGTCCCGGAAGGTTCGACTCCCACCCGTTCAAAAATAGTTTCATCCA
>WFNG01000233.1 GCA_015488735.1 Bacteroidales bacterium
TGGTATTCACTTTTTATCAAATGAAGAAAAAAGGGAAAAATCAAATGGATAACCTGAATTTCAGGCAACCCATCAAAGTGCTTATTGACGAGCTTAAAACATATGTGGATCTCCAGGTGGAATACAACAAAGTTGCCTACCGGAAAAAATCGGCAGAGCTCCTTGGGCAGTTGATGATTTTTATGATGGTATTCGGAGTGTTTGTTTTTATCATCATGTTCCTGTCTTTTGCTTTTGTCAATTGGTATGCCATGCAAGGAGGAACACGTATGAGCGGGTTTCTTATTGTTGCTGTCTTTTACCTCTTTATGGGGCTTATCCTTTATGCTTTTCGGGAATCCATTATTTTTTCTTCCGTACGGAAAATCCTGGGAAAACATTTTTCCAGTACACAGGAGAAACAGTTTCTTGGCGGAACCAGTTTTTCCAATGAGAAAATGACAGACAAGTATCTGGAACAACTCAAAGATAAAAACAGAAAGCAGGAAAACAGTATCCAGCAACAATTGAATACAGTACACGATGCCTTTAACATGGTGAACCTGGCAAAGATTATGATAAATTCCGGAATTCAGGCTTTCGCAACCACATCCAACATTATTCGCACAATCTTTAATCTGGCAAAACGCATGAAAACGAAAAACAGGAAAAAGTTAGAAAACTAATCCTGTTCTTTTGCCTCATTAAAATTTTTTAACCTGGGGGAGTGTATTTTACGGTAATTACTATATACCCTAATGACTATACCTGTCGCAATGATGATTAAAAAATAAATGGTAATATAACCATTTTGGAAAAATTTTTGAGAGAAAAAATTAGTCATTGCAATCGTAATTAAAAAAATCGAAACAAACCACGTAATAAAAATGCGAAGCACCTGCTTTTTGCTCGGATTTTTCAACCATGCAGCTTTTGATTTTCCCATAGCAATATTCTTATTCCCAACATATTAATACCATTGGGGCCAACAGGTTAAATGGTCATAATATCTTTCTCTTTCGCTTCAAAGAGCGTTTCAATTTTGGTGGTATATCTGTCTGTTAGTTTTTGAATTTCATCCATAAGGTGTTTCACATCATCTTCGGGAACTCCTTCTTTTTCCAGTTTTTTGGCATCGTCGTTGGCACCACGGCGAATATTACGAACAGCCACTTTGGCTTCTTCCGTCACCTGTTTTGCCTTTTTTACCAGGTCTAACCGTCTTTCTTCGGTAAGAGGGGGTACGTTAATGCGAAGAATATCTCCTTCATCCATGGGATTAAATCCCAGGTTAGCATTCATTATTGCTTTTTTGATATCGTGTATAGTGCTTTTATCAAATGGCTGGACCACAATAGAATGAGGATCCGGAGTGTTAATATTGGCAGTTTGCTCAATAGGAGTCTGAGTTCCATAATATTCAACCCGAATACCGCTCAGCATACCAGGGGTAGCCTTGCCTGCCCTTATTTTCTGAAACTCCTTTTCCAAATGTTGGATGGAATGTCCCATAGTTTCTTCGGCTTCTTCTAAAACGAAAATTGCTTCATCAGTCATAATGATAATTTTTGTTGCACAAATTTAGAAAAGTTCAGCAAACATCCGATAAAATTTATGTTAAATATACGATGTGCTGATTAGGCATAAATTTATATTTTTGTTAAAAACAAATTACCATGGCAGAAACTTCGGTTATCGCACTTCAGGAATTATCAGTTTTTCAGAAAAACAAACTTGTCCTGGCACATGTAAACTTTCAGGTGGAGCAAGGAACGTTTGTTTACCTTATCGGAAAAACGGGAAGTGGAAAGTCGAGCCTGTTGCAAACACTGTTTGCCGAATTGCCTGTAGAAGCAGAAAAGGCAATGGTTTGTGACTTTGATTTGCTAACGCTGAAAAAAAGGGATGTTCCCTTTCTTCGCCGTAAAATTGGTATCATCTTTCAGGATTACCGCCTGCTTGAAGACCGGAGTATTAGAGATAACCTCCATTTTGTGTTGAAAGCTACAGGCTGGAAAAACAGTGAAGGCATCAACAAACGCATCATGGAAGTTCTCTCGAATGTTGATCTAATAGCTAAGCTAAACGCACATCCGCATCAACTTTCGGGTGGCGAACAACAACGCGTTGCTATTGCCCGCGCACTGCTGAACAATCCGCAACTTATTCTTGCCGATGAGCCAACCGGAAATCTGGATCCACAGACATCAAACGAAATTATGCGCCTTCTTTTAAAGATTTGCAAAGAGGAAAGCCGTGCAGTAATCATGGCCACCCACAATTACAATCTAATCCACAAGTTTCCGGGCAGGGTAGTAAAATGTGAAGAAGGCAGTATTATCGATTCAGACAATAAGCTCAATTAGTTTTTCCACATTATCTCCATTCATATAAATGGTTTGTAAGTGAACCTGACGCTCAACTTTCTTGGAAGCTGTAAACGTTTTGCCCATCAGGCTGGTGAGTCTGGCTTTCATTTCAGGAATGTTGTTCGCCATTTCACACAATTTATCTAAATTACTTCCGCTAAGCATTTTGTCATTTACAAGCACAAACCGGCCATTGTAAAGCGCATTTAATAATTTCAGTTTCAGCCCCGTAGCCTGGTTTGTAAAAAAAATATTTACATGCGCATTTTGTATCAGCTCATTAAGCCGGGCATCGTCCGGATTGGCAATCATCTCAACCATGGGATTTGTCCCTACCAGCTGCCACAATGCACGCGGAGGATTAAGTCCGGCAATTTTAAAAGAGATTTCCGAACCTCTGAATACTTCATTAAGAAGTGTTGAAACAGCTTTAATATTTTCGGGAACTGACAAATTGCCATGATACAAAACATATTTCCCATGCCCGGTCAAACTTCTGACAACTGAAAAAGGATGAAAAGCAGGTATATAAACTACCGATTTATACTTTGCAGAAAAATAATTATAATCCGTATGAGAAATAGCCAGCAAAATATCGGCCTTTGCCAGTACCTTTTCATACTTCTTCAGCTTGACAGATTCATTATAAAAATAATATTTTTTAAACAAATCAGTTTCAACACGCGACAGATTCTCATAATATTCATGCTCTATATTGTGTGTCCTCACAATACGTTTCCTGAATTTTAGCCTTTTATCAAACAAAAGTCCGGTAGTGTGCAAACCTTCCAAAAGAATTGGGTAATTGTCTTCCAATAAATTGCGGACAAGCTTTTCCGAAATACGCGTTTCAATAATGTAGGGATTACTTTTGAAGAGATGTTTCTTGGAAATATCACGCTTATAATAATGAACCTCATAGAAAAGATTTTCCAGTTCAGGCGCTTTCTTCCTGCCATACTCAAAACAATGAAGATGCACTTTAACGCCATGTTCGGCAAGTGCTTTGGCCTTGTAAAACACATCGATTACGCCCCCGTAGTTAGCCGGATACGGCACATCAAACGAAACAATATGTAAATGAATATCAGACATATTTCTTATAAACTTCTTTTAGTTTCACCGACTCATTTTCCCAGTTTAAATCAGCAGCTGCATTTTTTGTATTTTGTCTCCATCGCCGAAGTTTTTCAGGCTGTGCAAATATTTTGTTCACTTTGTTGGCAATATCCTCGGGTTCATGACTGTAGATAAAATCGCCAACCTCATAGCGCTCAATAATTTTCCTTATTTCAACCAAATCAGAGGCCAGAACAGGAATCCCGGCATGAAGATAATCAAAAATCTTGTTGGGAAGGCTAAACCGGTAGTTTATGTTCGTATCCTTATCCAGTGTCAAACCCAAATCGGCAGCAGCAGTATATTGCATAAGTTTCTCATAAGGCAGGCGTGGTTTAAAAATTACCTTTTCTTCGAGATGCCATTTTTTCACCATCAATTTCAAAATTTCCAGCACATCTCCTCCCCCGACAATCAACAAAACCGCATTATCAATAAATTGCATAGCTTCCACCATTTCTTCGGCACCCCGCTGCACGTTGATACCGGAACCCTGCAAAATCAGCAGATGTTTGTCTTCGGGCAAACCAAGTTCTGTTTTGGTTCGCTTTGGCAATTTCTCAAGCCTGCGTGGCACATTCCGGATAACTACCGGGTTGTTACCGTATTCCTTATTATAAATACTTGCAATAGAATCATTTACCGTAAAAACATCTTTTATCCGGGGAAATATCCACCGTTCAACCCGTTTCCATATTTTTTGCTTTACCGGACTGTTTTCCAATTCGGGTACGCCGGTAAAATATTCGTGGCTGTCATACACCAACGGGATATTTTTCATTTTGGAAACGAGATAATTGGGTAATAACGTGTCCAGGTCGTTTGAGACCAACAAGCCGGGCCTTTGAAACAACAAAAAAAAGAAAAGCCTGATTTGAAAACAGGCATAAAAAGCAGGTCCTTTTTCAAACAATAGTTTCATCCGGCGAACCGGATAAGGCCGGCCTTCCATAGCAGGGCTGCTATGTAAACGGCGTCCTACAAGCGAAACCTCAAACCCCATTTCTTTCAAAGTGGAACAAACCTTTTTTACCCGCTGGTCGGTAACCAGGTCATTTATCACCGATACAATTACTTTTTGTCTCAAATCTTGAAAGGTTTTTTACAAACAACGTTTTCCCACATTAAAATTGTCTGCGGAACAAAAATAAAGAAAGAACGTATGCCACTTATAATCTTTTCCATCCAAAAGCAAAACCCAACCATGTTAATCTCTATCTTTGCTTTTTTATTTTAAAAACGAATGAAAAAATTACGCCGCGTTTTAGCCTACGTGTTCCCCTATTGGGGACATTTACTTGCCAACCTGTTTTTTAATATTATTGCCATTGTTTCCTCTCTGTTTTCACTTGCTTTGCTTATTCCGTTTTTGAATTTACTGTTTGGGATGAACAAGCTCATCACGGTAAAACCTGTTTTACATTTCAGTACGCATTCAGCTTTAAATTATTTAAACTATTATATCAGTCAGATTATTATCCATCAGGGAAAGTTACAAGCTTTAGTCTTTATTTGTATTGTTATTCTGACTTCGTTCTTTTTCAAAGATATCGGACGGTATTTTGCCATGTATTTTATCACCTCGGCCCGTTCGGGAGCCATTCGGGGTGTTCGTGACGACCTTTATGCCAAGTTGCTGATCCTGCCGCTTTCGTACTACACGAAGAACAAAAAAGGCGACCTGATTACCCGTATCACTTCAGATGTACAGGAATTGGAAATATCTATTCTAAACTATATCGAAGTACTGGTACGCGACCCGTTGACTATCATAGCCTATCTTGCCTTTATGGTTAGCCTGAGTTTGAAACTCAGTATTTTTGTCTTGGTCATTTTACCGGTTACCGGGTTGTTTATCGGCACCATAGGAAGAAATTTGAGAAAGAATTCCGTCATCCTTCAAAACCTGTATGGCGGACTTATGTCCATTATCGAAGAAACCCTTTCTGGCCTTCGGGTAGTAAAAGGCTTTAATGCTATATCCTATTTCAACAGGCGTTTTGAGGCAATGGATAAGACCTATTACTACAAACAGGTCAGCGTAAACCGCCGGCGGGATCTTTCTTCCCCACTAAGCGAATTCTTGTCATCATTCGTTATCGTCGTCATTTTGTGGTTTGGAGGACAAATGGTAATTTCGCCACACGCCACCATTCAGGCTGCTGATTTCATCACTTTTATTGTTGTCTTTTCTCAGGTGATTTCGCCTGCCAAATCGCTTTCGCAAAGCTATTTCAACATTAGAAAAGGACTGGCTTCCGCCGACCGTATTTTTGAGGTACTGGATGCCAGTAACGTGATTGAAGAAAAACCGGAAGCATTGCCCATCAAATCTTTTAAGAAAGAAATTCACTTTGAACATGTCTTTTTCAAATACCAGAAACATTTTGTTATAAAGGACATTGATATTCGTATTCCCAAGGGAAAAATGATTGCCATCGTGGGAGAATCAGGCGGTGGAAAATCTACCATTGTGGATCTGCTTCCACGGTTTTATGATGTTACCAAAGGACGGATTTTATTGGACGGCCACGATATCAGAGAATTAAAAATTAATGATTTACGCGGACTTATGGGGATTGTTTCACAGGACAGTGTTTTGTTTAACGACACCGTTTTCAACAACATTGCCTTTGGCATGAGCAACGTTTCGCAGGAAGCTGTTGAAGAAGCTGCAAAAGTTGCCAACGCACACGATTTCATTATAAAAATGGAAAATGGTTATCAAACCAGTGTAAGAGACCGGGGCGTTATTCTTTCGGGCGGTCAACGCCAGCGGCTAAGTATTGCGCGGGCTGTCCTTGCCAATCCCGACATATTGATTTTGGACGAAGCCACCTCTGCGCTGGATACTGAAGCCGAACGGCTGGTACAGGATGCACTGTCGAAAATTATGAAAAACCGAACCACGCTGGTTATCGCCCACCGACTTTCCACCATTCGCGATGCCGATGAAATCATTGTCATGCAAAAAGGAAAAATAGTGGAACGAGGCTCGCATGATGTACTGGTAAAACAAAATGGCATTTATAAACGGTTGCAGGATTTGCAATCGTTCAGTTAGAAACAGATACAAAAAAGAAAAGCCATTTACCCGAAAGTAAATGGCTTTTTTTAATTAAAATCCTGAAACTGTTATTCTTCCTCCATAAAAGGATAGCGATAATCAGTAGCCGGAATAAAAGTTTCTTTGATAGTACGCGGACTTACCCAACGGATGAGGTTCAGGCTTGAGCCGGCCTTGTCATTAGTTCCGGAGGCGCGTGAACCGCCAAAAGGCTGCTGTCCTACAACAGCTCCCGTGGGTTTGTCGTTGATGTAAAAATTACCGGCAGCATTTACCAGCTTTTTGGTAGCCAGGTCAACAGCGTAACGGTCATCGGCAAAAATGGCGCCGGTAAGTCCGTAAGGCGAAGTACTGTCCAGAATGTCCAGCGTTTCTTCATACTTATCAGCATTGTAAACATAAACAGTCAGCACAGGGCCAAATAACTCTTCTTCCATGGTGATATAATGCGGATCTTTTGCCAGAATAACCGTCGGTTCAATAAAGTAACCTTCCGATTTGTCATAGCCACCGCCCACGACAATTTCAGCATCCTTATCTTTTTTGGCATTATCGATAAACAAGGACAACTTGTCGAAACTGGCTTCATCAATAACAGCCGTCATGAAATTGGTAAAGTCTTCCGGATTACCCATCTTGATACTGTTCACCTGAGCAACCATTATTTCTTTTACTTCAGCCCACAGGTTATCAGGAATATAAGCTCTGGAAGCTGCCGAACATTTCTGCCCCTGAAATTCAAAGGCACCTCTCACCATGGCCGTGGCCACCTGATCGGCATGGGCTGATTTGTGCACCATTATGAAATCTTTACCACCCGTCTCTCCAACAATGCGGGGATAAGTTTTGTATTTGGAAATATTAGCACCAATTGTTTTCCAGATATGTTGGAAAACGCCGGTGGAGCCTGTAAAATGGAATCCGGCAAAATCAGGATGATCCATAACTGTTTTCCCGGCCACCGGTCCCGAAACAAATACCAGATTGATAACACCATCGGGCAAACCGGCTTCCCTGAAAATATCCATGATAACTTTAGCAGAATAAACTTGTGTGTTGGAACATTTCCAAACTACCACATTGCCCATCAAAGCAGGAGCACCGGGAAGATTTCCGGCAATAGAAGTAAAATTGAAAGGCGTTAGTGCATACACAAACCCTTCCAGCGGGCGGTATTCGAGACGGTTCCAAATGCCCTTGGAAGAAGCAGGCTGCTGCGCGTACATCTCGGTCATATACTGCACATTGAAACGGAAAAAATCAGCCAGTTCACAGGCAGCATCTATCTCAGCCTGAAAAGCTGTTTTCGACTGTGCCAGCATGGTAGCGGCGTTGATTTTCGCACGAAAAGGGCCACTGATCAAATCGGCCACACGCAAGAAGATAGCCGCACGCTGTTCCCAGGGCATGTTGTGCCAGGTTTCCCGGGCAGCAAGTGCAGCTTCGATGGCCATGGTAACATGGGAAGCATCCCCTTTGTAATAATAAGCCAAAGTATGTTTCAACTCATGGGGTGGATGGATAGCCACTTTCTCTCTGGTGGTAACCTTTTTTCCGCCAATAAACATGGGAATTTCAATTTCTTCCGATTTCATTTTTGCAAGCATCGCTTTAAGCTCGATCCGCTCCGGTGAACCCGGTTTGTAGCTTAGCACAGGCTCATTATATGCTTTTGGAACACTCTCAAGATTGCTGTACATTGTATTAATTTTTAAAGGTTTAACAAACTTTATTTATCATTTGCAAAAATAGGAATAATCCCGATGAAATTGAATAAAATCCCCTACGCAATTCCCTTAAAAATACGGGCTGAATCATTCCGGCTAAAAGCATCCTGACACTTTCTTCCGCTTAACATTATTTAGCATTTTTTAACAAAGGCAAGCGAATATTTACTCGCCTTACGATAGTATATTTGTGCATTAATTTTAAAAACTATAATCATGAGAAAGATTGCATTATTATTTGTCATGGTCTTTGCTTTCAGCCTGACGCAGGCCAGCAACCATGCCGTAGTAAAAAACATTACTAACCACAATGCTGTGTTACAGCCCACTACAATGGCTATTCAGAACACCAATATGCAAGCAGCACCTGCATTTCAAATGGCCACTGCTACAGAGGTTGAGATGAATTCCGGTAACCATGCTGCCAGAACAAAACGTCCCAGAGCAGACAAAAAACCCAGCGTAAAAAA
>WFNG01000234.1 GCA_015488735.1 Bacteroidales bacterium
ATGAATGAAGTTCCGGATAGCCAGGGAGAAATTTTTCCGGTAAATATGAATCTGGAAGATACTGAAAAAATGCTCATCCGTAAAGTGGTGGATAAACACGGTGGAAACATCAGCCGGGCCGCCAAAGAGCTGGGCCTCACCCGCGCTTCTCTTTACCGCAGAATCGAAAAATATGGTCTATAAAAAATTCAGGTTTCAGGTTATACTGCGTATTTTACTGATTATCATTACGCTGCTGCTGATATTCTCGTTTTACCGCAATCCTGACTATCGTATCAGTACCCTGATTCTGGGAGTGCTGTTTGTGGCACAGGTCATCTTCCTTATCCGCTATACCGAACAAACTAACCGGAAACTGGCACTTTTCTTCTCTTCTATCCGGAATTCTGATTTTATGGGTTCGTTTGTGGATGACGGTCAGGGAAAGAGTTTTGATGAACTAAACCGCGAGTTTAACGAAGTAATCGATGCTTTCAGAAAAACCAAAACTGAAAAAGAAGAGAACTTTAATTACCTGCTAACCGTTATTCAACATGTGAGCATTGGCGTGCTGGTTTATGCCCGCAACGGGAAAGTGGATGTTTATAATAATGCCGTCAAAAGCCTGTTGCAGATAAAACATTTGCGAAATATTAAACAGCTGGCTGGTATTTCTGAAGAGTTGAGTACCACATTGCTTGAAGCAAAAGCCGGTGAGAAAAAGCTGGTGAAAATATTCGTGGGTAACGAGCTGATGCAACTCTCTATTCATTCCACCGAATTTTTAATGCAAGGCGAAAAGTATCTGCTGGTCTCTTTGCAGGATATTCATCCTGAACTGGAGCAAAAAGAGGTAGAGTCGTGGCAAATGCTTATCCGTGTGCTTACCCATGAAATCATGAATTCCATAACGCCCATTTCATCGTTGGCTTCTACGGTTCAGGATATTTTAAAGGAATTTAAAAAGGACAAGAAAATGCTTTCGGAAGAGGAGGCCGATGATCTTGAGAACATTACCAGTGCTATTGCTACTATTGAAAGAAGAAGTAAAGGACTGCTCAGTTTTGTGGAGTTGTACCGTAACCTTACCCGGATTCCCAAACCACACTTTCGTTTTTTTCCTGTCGTAGACCTTTTTCAGCGTACGCTGGAGTTGATGGAGCCAAAATTTAAGAAATTTGATATTCAGGTGAACACTAAAATCTTTCCAGGAGATTTAAAACTACTCGCCGACCCCGATCTGGTGGATCAGGTTCTCATTAATCTGTTGCTCAATGCTATTGATGCAGTTAAAGAAACAGAAAACAGACAAATTAGTCTCACCGCTTCTGTAAACCTGAACAACCGAACACTTATTCAGGTGAGTGATACCGGTATTGGTATTAGTCAGGACGCTATGGATAAGATTTTTATGCCTTTTTTCACTTCCAAAAAAACAGGTTCTGGAATCGGACTAAGCTTATCGCGACAAATTATGCAAATGCACAAAGGCAGTCTCTCCGTGCGTTCGGCACCGGGCGAAGGCGCTTCTTTTATCCTGGTTTTTTAATGGGTCTGAATTTTGTAATTTTGTAAAAAATACAAACATGAGTAAACCAGCCAATACGCATCATAATATAAGCGATATTATTAAAAACCGCTGGAGTCCGCGCGCCTTTGACAACCAGCCTGTGGAAGAGGAGAAACTTTTTAGCGTTTTGGAGGCAGGTCGCTGGGCGGCTTCTGCTTTTAACGAACAACCATGGCGTTTTGTTGTAGGGAAGAAAGGAGAGGAGAAGTATGAAAAAATCCTTGCTTCTTTAATCGAATGGAACCAGCAGTGGGCTGGGGAAGCACCTGTGCTGATACTGAACCTGGCTAAAAAGACGTTTACCCGAAATGGAAAGCCCAATGCCACGGCTTTGTATGATTTGGGGCAGGCTGTTTCTGCCATGGCTATTGAGGCTGTGAATCAAGGGCTTGCAGGCCATCAGATGAGTGGTTTTGATGCAGATAATGTGCGGGCTTCTTTTGATATTTCTGATGACTTCCATGTGGTTTCGGTAATGGCGCTGGGTTATGAAGCAGATTTGAAAAAACTTCCGGAGGATATGCAACAAATGGAAACGTCAGCCCGTGAAAGAAAGACACTGGATGATATACTTTTTTAAAAATATAAAAATGAAAACTAAACTGATATTTATTTTCACCTTTGTAATTGCTGTTACGTTGGCTTCGTGTGGTCAATACAGCCGGTCGAAACAGGCAAATAACAGCAAGACAAAAGAAACCGTTAATATTCCAAATTTTAATCAGGATTCGGCTTACGCTTACGTGGCCGCTCAGGTAGCTTTTGGTTCCAGAGTTCCCGGTACAAAAGCACATGCTGCGTGTGGGAAATGGATTATCCATAAGCTCAGGGAATTTGCCGATACAGTTTATGTTCAGAAATTCAAGGCACGTACTTATGATGGTGTGCTGCGCAGCGGAGAGAATATCATTGGTTCCTTTTTTCCGAAACGCCAAAAACGTATCCTGCTCATGGCCCACTGGGATTCGCGTCCGTTTTCCGATCACGACCCCAATAAAGCAAACTGGAATAAACCTATTATGGCAGCCAACGACGGAGCCAGCGGCGTGGGCGTTTTGCTTGAGCTGGCGCGTGATTTTCATTTACATCATCCCAATGTGGGTGTTGACATTGTTTTTTTCGATTTGGAAGACTGGGGGCCGCCGGCTTATTTGCATTTGCAGGGTAAAGAAAATTCCTGGGCGCTGGGCGCGCAATACTGGGCAAAACATCCTCATTCGCCAGGCCATTCTGCTACTTTTGGCATTCTGCTCGATATGGTGGGTGCCAAAAATGCTACTTTTCTGAAAGAGTATTATTCCCGGCAGTATGCTCCGTACTATGTTAACCTTATCTGGAAAACTGCTGCAGGGCTGGGCTATGACAATTATTTCGTTAATCGTGATGGTTATCCCATCGACGATGATCATCTGTATA
>WFNG01000235.1 GCA_015488735.1 Bacteroidales bacterium
TCCAGGTAAATCCCATACGCAGTCCCAGTATGCCGGACAAGGATGCTGCTGTCATCAACGCGACCTGATTGGAACCTTTTAACGTGTCTTTCCAGAATAGCACATTCATTGTTAATAGGACGATAAGGAAAGCAATGGGAATTAATGCTTCGATGAGGCTAGGTTGACGTTTGACTTTCGGCATATATACGTGTGAATTTTTCAGATAGGTGTAAAGTGGTTTTTTCCCGGTATTAAGGAAATTCAACATTCATAAATATCCTTTTTACGTTTTAGCAGAAGATAAAGATTTGTACCACTGTAAAGTATCAGAACAATGGCAAGAAGTGCCGGAATGCTCTTTTTAAACCCGGGGCTGTAATTCATAATTACAAACCCCATGGCGAGGAAAGTAAGTCCGGCAAGGATATAGAGCCAAAAATAATCGGTGTCATCCATACTTGCTAGTCCGGTAACAAGTTGCAGGGTGCCCATGAAGAATATCCAGGCAGAAAATATAATCAGGAAAAACTGGTTATCAGGTGTGGGATAAGTGAAAAGTACAAGCCCGAAAAAAGCATCGGCAAGTCCTTCCATCATAATTTTGGCGTTGATTTTTTCATCAAAGTGGAAAAAGAGATAAAGCATGGTGGTAAAGGCTCCCAGAAGTACAGTAATTCCAAATGTTATGGATGCTCCCTGTAACGAGATATTAATGGAAAACAGCAGTATGGCCGGGATAAGCAAGAGAACTGCTCTGGTGATTCGATAACCAAGTTTCATATCTTTTTCTGACAAAGATAATAAAGAAATCAAGCCCTGCTCCCTCACACATAACAGCCTTCTGCTCAAAATGACCATTTGAGCCGCACGTAGTACATTTGCCCGTAATCGCCGAATTCGGTTTGTGATTTTCCGAAAAAAAGCTGTCCCATAACATAAAGATCCAGATTTTCTGTAAGGCTTAAGTTTAGCGAAGGAGCGGCAAATACCGATTTGTCATTGGGATTGTAAATACAGGAAATATCCGCTTTTAGAAGTGGTGTTACAGGATAGGATATCTCACCAAACACATCAAATTTTGAGCGTGTCAGGGTTTTGGGACTCATGTTTTCGAGCATGAAAAAATTGCCTCTGCCTGCGGGACCCGTGGTACCGGTACTGTTAAAAATAAAGGAACCGTTGAGATAAATCTGGTTTGGGAAAGTATAATTGGCACTTACGGAAGCCACAAGCTGCCCTGTTGTATCGGCAAACCGGTCAAGGTTTCTGAAGTAAGAGGCTTCCCCTGTAAATCCCACACTTTTAATTTGTCCTGACCATCCCATACCCAGTACAATATCTTTTTGCATGACTCCGCCAAGAAATTGGAAATCGTAATTATGTGCATTGAACTTATACATCAGGGCGGCAGTAAGCTGGTTGTTGTGGTCAAGTTTGGCAGCTAATTGCAACGAGGAGAAATCACCGGTGTAGTACTGCATCAGGACGGCATCGCTGCCAGGATGTTCCACATAGTCGAAATCAAAATAGTTGTAGGTGTTGAAAATATCGTTGGGATTCCAAACCATGTTGATACCCCAATTGATACGCTGCCGGCCAATGGTTAATTCAAATTTCTTCAGTGTCCATTTCATGTAAAGCCTGTCGATGTTGGTATACATCAGATAAGAGCTGTCTTTGGCAAGGTTGAAAGTCATGTTAACCCAGCCATAATCTTTCAACAACGCATCGGCATAAAAGGGATAGTAGTCAGCCATCATTGGGCCAAAATTGAAATTGTTGCGGATGCCGGCTGAGAACTCCAGTGTTTTCACGGGGTACCAGTGCAGGTCAAGGCGGTTGTAAACATTAGACAGGTTTGTCCATGTTGTATGTTCAGGTGCCCAGGTGGTGTTCAGATATTCCAGAAACCCGGTCGCGGTAAACTTATGTGTCTTCTGGGCAAGGAGCCCGTTTGCCGAGAGGAAAAGAAGAAGTATAAGGAGTAATTTTTTCATTTTCACTTTTTCGTTTTTATCTTGAACGGATTAAAAATCCTTTAGCTCTTTTACATTCGGGTTGCAAACCCGAATGAGCGACATTGCTCAATAAGAGTGCCTTCTGCACAAACCCGAATGAGCTAACGTATCTTACGCTCTTCCGGATTTGCAATCCGGAAGTTTGAGGCTTTAAGATTTTAAATCTGTTTTTCTTCATTTACTATCTTTTTGCTTCGACCGGATTAAAAATCCTGTAACTCATTTACATTCGGGTTATAAACCCGAATGAGCAACGTGTTTATAACTATTTCGGTACTCCTGATTTGTGCCGAAGGTACCCCTACGGAGCAATCCGGAGGTTAAAGAGTTGTAAGATTTTTAATCTGGTCACATTCATATTTTCTACATTTCATTATACAAAAACAATATCCACCAATCCTTTCTCTCCGGCATAATCTTTTGCCGAACTATAGAGATACTCTTCCGGTTCCGATACAATTTCAGCCCTTACAGGATTGTTGTGTATATAATCCAGTTTCTGTTCCAGAAAACTTGTCGTATGAATTTCTTTGGCTTCGTTGCCATCCTGCCAAAACTTATACTCCTGTGGCCTTTTTAATATCTTTCCTGCAAATTTAAACTCATTCAACAGCCATTTTTTTCGACTTTCCTGTGGGTTGTCAATGATTTCTTTGATAATGGCTTTGCTGGTGAACTTTTTGAAATCGCGAAGGATATCTGATAGATAAAATCCTTCATCTGCTTCAGCTAACAAATGAAGGTGATTGCTCATTAAACACCAACCCGAGACAACCAGCCCTTTATGCTGAATATTGTATTGCAAAGCGTCAACAATAATGTGTTTGTAAACCGGACGTGTAAAGATATCTATCCAATTCACCACCGTCAGGGTCAGAAAATACATGTAGCCATCTGTGATTTTGTTTTTTATGCCCATATTTTTGTTTTTTCAGGATTGCAAATCCCTGAGCCCATCACATTCGGATTGCAAATCCGAATGAGCTAAAATAATATAACTTACGCTCTTCGGGATTTGCAATCCCGAAGTTGAAGGGCTGAAAGATTTTCAATCTGGTTGTCTTCATTTTTTTGTTTGCATCGGATTATAAATCCTTGCTCTCCTTTACATTCGGATTACATCAGCCAAAGGCAGACAGGAATCCGAATGAGCGGCAGCTATGGCGGATACCGAACAACACTATCTCCTTTCAAACGTTTCATCTCCGATAATTTTGCCATCGTCAATGGTAACAATACGGTGCGCTTTGTCCATGACGCGCTGGTCATGGGTGGCAAAGATGAAAGTAGAATGGTATTTCCTGTTCATCTCAGCCATAATCTCCAACAGCTCGTTGGTAGAGCGTGAATCGAGGTTGGCAGTGGGTTCATCGGCAATAATAAACCGGGGCTGCGAAGCCAGTGCCCGCGCCACCGCCACACGCTGTTGCTGTCCTCCCGAAAGCTGGCCTGGTTTGTGGTTGGCTTTGTCGGCAATACCCACGGCTTTCAATAGTTCCAGGGCCTTTTTCATCCTGTCTTTTTTAGAGACTTTCTGCAATTCCATAATAAATTCTGTATTTTCCAGTGCGGTGAGTACAGGAATGAGGTTGTATGCCTGAAACACAAAACCGATATTGTGCAGCCGGAAGTCGATTAGCTGACGCGAACTGAGTGCTTTCAGGTTTGTATTTTCTATCAGGATGTCTCCTTTGGTAGGTAAATCCAATCCGCCGAGGATATTCAGCAACGTGGTTTTCCCGGAGCCGGAAGGCCCTACGATGGCGGTAAATTCGCCTTTTTCTATTTTCAGATCCACGCCGTTGAGTGCGTTGACCGGGACTTTGGTCTCCTGATAAATCTTATAAATTCCTTTTGCTTCGATGATGCTCATGGTATCTTGGTTTTAATTATTTACTGAACGTCTCTAATGGCTGTTGCGGGCTGTAATCTCAATGCTTTTAGTGCAGGCGAAATACTGGAAAGGACAGCAATCAGAATAATCAGAATAATACTGGTTATATAAAAATTGGTGTTTACACGGAAAAATATTCGTGAACTGTAACCGATATAATTTAATCCTTTGGCTACGCTGGAAAGGTCGAAACCGTAAGTGGCATAATGGTTTATGATAAAAATGCTGATAACGAGTCCTAAAACGGCACCCACCACAGACAGAAAAATGGTCTCCAGCATAATCAGGGAAAAGATTTTTCGTTTGTTCATTCCAAGAGCCATTAACATACCAATCTCGCGGGTGCGCTCCATCACAGCCATGAGCATGGTATTAATTATGGCAAAAGCCAGAGCGGCAAGGATGATGACGAGGAAGATATAAGAGAAATAGTTCATCATGGAAATCATGGATTTTAGCAAAGGCTGAATCTGGTCCCAACTACGGACAACAATTTGTTTGTTGCTGATTTCTTTTTTAAAGATACGCCGCAATATCTTTATAACACCGGCTGTCTGGCTGTTGGCTTTCAACCGGATGGCAATTTCATCTCCGGTAGTTACCGGATAACCAATTAGGTTAGACAGATTTTTCTTGTTTACAAATACGTTGGCTTCATCAAAGCGGTCGTTGGCGGTTTTATAAATACCAACAATCTGAAAAGCGCCGCTGGTGATGTTTCCTGAAGAATCTGTTACAGTAACAATCAGTTTATCACCTAATCCCAGGTTCAATTTGTGTGCCAGTTTCTGACCTATAATGGTGGAAATCTTTTCTTTTTTCGAGAGATATTTTCCCTGGATAACGTGTTTGTAGAGGTCGCTTACTTTCCGCTCTGCTGCCGGATTAACACCGTAAATGGTTATCCCGGCACCCGCGTTGGCAGAGGAGGCCATGGCCGAGGTTCGCATACGCAGGCTGACTCCTTTTACCTGTGGTATGGCTTCGATTTTATTCAGGATTTTTTCAGCATGGGGAATCTGATACTGAATTTCACCATTGAGCAAAAAAGCAGGATTATGAATTTGTATGTCGGAAACTTCATTGGCGATGGCTGCATCTACACGCTGGTCGGTCATCCCCGACATAAAGCCGTCGGAAACTACGGCACCGATAATACCTACTGCAATCGAGGTAAAAATAACCGTGCTGCGCAACTTGTTTCTCCAAAGGTTTCTCCATGCAATGGATAGTAACATAATTTTCGATTTAATGCCTGAAGGCGTTTAGAATATTAAACCTGGATAAATATATGATGGGGTACAGCGCGGATAAGAGAGAGAGGACGAGCACAATAATTGTCTGGCTGAGAAAAACATGCGCTTTAATGGAAAAAGGCAATACCGGCTCAATGTTAAATTCCAAATACATTTTGGCCATATCTCCTGTAATGGGGATGGGATGAAAATGCAAATAATAAATTACAGGCGAAGCCAAAACCAGTCCGATAATAATCCCGATGACGGAAATAATAAAGGTCTCAAAAATGCTCACCCATATCAGCTTTCGCCTTTCCATCCCGATGGATACCATAATGGCATATTGCTTGCGTTTCTCCATGGTCATCATTAAAATGGTACTAAAAATCCCGAAGGCGGCTATAATATAAAGAATGAGCAGCATAATTTGCCCTGAAATATTGTCAACTTTAATGGTTTGCAGTATATCAGAAAGCATGGTTTTCCACGAAATGACCTCATAATTGTTTCCCAACCGATTCTCTATCTTCTTTTTTACTGTCGGCAGCATACTCTGGTTTTTGATAAAGACAGAAAGGCTTGTCAGTAATCCGGGCTGGTAGGGATAGACAAAAGCCTGTGTCGTTTTCAGGTTCATGTACACCAGCTGGCGGTTCATTTGGATGGAAGGTAAATGAAAAATGCCCGCAACCCGGTAAATGCCATAAGCAGTGATGCCACGATAACCTTGTCCGAGTAGTACCAGCGTATCACCCACATTCATTTTCAAAAATTCGGCCAGCTTATCGCCCAGCAGCACATCGTTGTTGTTTGGGTTGAGGTATTTTCCCCGGATAATTTTATTGGAAAGATGGTTTTGTTTGTTATAAACAGCGGCATCGATACCGGAAATGAGAACACCTTTTGTCTGTTTCTTGTAGGAAGCCAGCGAAAAGGTCTGCAAACCGGGAAGTACAGTCTTTATCTCTTTTATGTTGTGTAAGTCTTCGCCCAGATTTTTCCGGTAAAAAAAAGCTCTGTCGATGCTTTGGTTCGCCCAGTAGCCGGTATCGTGCACCTGCAGGTCTCCGGTTTGGTTTACGCCGGCCCGTATCATCTGTTCGTACGAACCAAATTGCATGGAACGCATGATGAGTGCCAGCAACAGTGCCAGAACAACAGCAGAAGCCGTCAGGATGGTCCGCCGCCGGTTTCGCCACAAATTTCGCCAGGCAATCTTTATTAATGTTTTCATATTCTGCTTGTTATGTTGCTTTACAGACTTTTCGGCCTGATAAGTTTCATGTTCTGAATAGAGAAAAAGTTCTGATTGATACCTTTTATATTGAACTCCTGATGTTGGATGTCAATAATTGTTTTATGCCCCTTTTTTGTGTTTGAAATCATTTCGAGATGCGAGGGGAGCAGCCGTCCGCCTAACATTTTTATTTGTGAAGCCATTTCTGTTTTTACCAGTTTGTCATGGGTGTCAAAATACTCCGCTTTTAATGTGATAAGGTTTTTTTTGACAATCCACATTTTTATCTTTCCCCAAACAACAGCTGCTTCGGGCAGTGGTATAAGGTCGATGATGGCACAATCGTACCCTTCAAGTTTTTCACTGCCCGTAAAAGTATGTTTGTAGTCAGTAACAATACTGTTTTGTTTCATCAGGTCGTTGTTGGTAAAATCAGAGCCCATCCACGATTGCATCATCATGGAAGGTGGAATTTTGATCATGCGGTTGATGGCCGGGATAAAATTCCACATATTTTTCTTTGATTTCAGGAAAACTTCACCTTTGTCTCTGGCGGGAGACAATATCAGGGTCAGATAATAATTATCGCCCATGGACCAGTTTTGCATACTGATGCTTCGCTGCCACTGTGGGCGGACAATCGTCATGGTCATGGTGCTGAAACTACTTGTCCCAAGGAACAAATTGTATGATTTCGTAACCATTTCTTTGGCTGTCATTTCCTGCCCTGAGGCTTGTTTTTCCACAAGGAAAAGGCTTAAAAAGGCAAGGAAGAAAATCGGGGATATTTTTCTCATGGTATCTGAATTAAATAAATTTTTCAATAATCAGGTTTTTAATGTCATCGATGGGATAATCTGCCGGGCTGAGCATATAATCAATGGCCACGCCATCCAGCACGGCGCCGAGCAGAAGGCTTTGTACTTCCGGATTTTTTATTCCGCGTTTTGCATAGTATGCTGATAAAGCATCGAGAAACGGCCCCACAAGTTGAAATATTTCATCTTTTACCAATGCTATAACTGCAGGCTGCGTGATAACGGCTATATACAAACTCCAGTAAGAAACCTGTTCTTTAAGCAAAGCAAAATTCTTTTCAATCAGCTCCCTGAAGCGTTCTTTGGTAAGCGCTTGCTGAAAATCAAAGTTCAGTGCAACCAGCATTTGCCGGATGCCTTCCAACACAATTTCTTTTACAAGCTCCTCTTTATTCTCAAAGTAATTGTAGAGCAGGCCTTTGGAAACATCCGCTTTACTTGCAATAGCGCTAATGGAAACGCCTGAGAAGCCATTTTCTGCGAAAAGCTGTATGGCTGCCTCTTTAATTGCCGCTTTGCGATCATGACGTATTTGCTTAAACTGTTGCTTGCTTCGTGGTGACATATTTTTATGACTAAACGTTCGGTCAAAGATAATAAAAATCAGAATGGATGATAAAAACCATAAAAAATTTAATGGCTCACCTTTCCCAACGAAAAAAAACGTAAAAGGACATGCCGAAAACCATTAGGTTATTTCGTTACAATTCCATCGTGCTCTTTTACCATTCTTTCAACGGCTTGCAACAAACTTTTGGGTTTTCGGGAAGGGAGAAACAGACTTTTTTTGTTCTTCAGTTCCAGTTTTAAACCGTAAGTTTTGATATTTTTACTGTTACTTTTCGTTTCGATTGAGAAGTTTTTTAGTTGCCGGCGTGATATTTTGTATTTGAACAATCCCATGGGAATCATCTTATAGCAAATCTCATCACGGCTAACGGTAATTTTTATTTTTATGAGAAAGAGAATTCCCACGGGAATAATAAAAAGCAGCGAGAGGATAACCAGTCCGCTGTCCGATACCGGGTAGGGACCAACCGGCTTTCCCATAATTAATTGCCTGTAAATAATGCCGGAAAAGACAATAACTTCAAACAGCAGGACAATGCGAATCCAAAAATGTTTAATATCTTGTTTTTCAGTAAAATAAATAGTAGTTATCTTTTTTTCTTTCATCTCATTTTTTATTAAGTCTACTTTCAATATATATTTATATCTTTGCATTTGTCAACTGAAAAGCAAAGATACATGGAAGTAGAATACGTAATACTTGTTACTAAAGATGATAAGCCCCTCGGTACCATGGAAAAGATGGAGGCGCATGAAAAAGCAGTTCTGCATCGGGCGTTTTCTGTTTTTATTTTCAATTCCAAAGGTAAACTTATGTTACAGCGCCGGGCATTGCACAAGTATCATTCTCCTGGCTTATGGACTAACACGGTATGTAGTCATCCACGCGTTGGCGAAGACACACTTTCAGCTGCACATCGCCGCATAATGGAGGAGATGGGTTTTGATTGTGATATGAAAGAGGCCTTTTCTTTTCTTTACAAGGCTGACGTGGGACAAGGGCTGAAAGAGCATGAGTTTGACCATGTGTTTATGGGTACCAGTGATAAAAAGCCGGTTCCTAATCCCGAAGAGGTTGCAGAATGGAAATATGCTGATCTTGATTTTGTTGTCAAAGACATTAAAGAACATCCGCGGGAATATACCGAGTGGTTTAAAATTGCTTTGAATCAGGTGGTTCGGCATTTTAAAAATGGCGGTATTTTGTGAAATGAGTTTCTGCAATACCTGGTTTTAGTCTTTACTTCTTTAGCCCTGTTCCGGTTTTAAAACCTCATGATAAATTGTATTAATTTTGTTTCCTGAATAAATTAAAATATGGTGTCAGGAGAAGAAACGGTAACACACTCAGGAAAAATCCGAAAAATTTCAGGAAATAATGCAGAGATTGCCATCATTGCCAAAGCAGGTTGCGTCTCTTGTTCTCTTAATAATGTTTGCTCTGTGAGCGATATGAAAGAGAAAATTATCGAAGTGGACTTAAGACAAATCCAACATTATAGAGAAGGTGATGATGTTGTTGTGGAGATGAAACAATCTTATGGTACCTGGGCGGTTCTCCTCGGATATTTTTTCCCTTTTCTGGTGCTTTTCTTCGGCCTCATGTTATTTCTCCATTTTGGACTTGATCAGGGGCTGGCCGGAATCCTTTCCATTGTATTGTTGATTCCTTATTACAGCTTGTTGTACCTTTTGCGTAATTTTTTCAAAAAACGTTTTCGCTACAATATTCAATTCTAATATATAGAACAAATATAGGTGTATTGTATGTAATCCCCATCTCTGTCCGTTTAATTTATTGAACCAATTTTTTTTCATTTTATAAGTTTTTTTAAAGGATTCTAAATAAGATTTTGAAATGGTTTTTAAAATTTTATTTATGCGGTTTAAAATACTGGCTATGAATACTTAAAGAAAGTGTTTGTGCAATTTTGTTGTTGTTGTTCCATTTCATTTCTCAAAGAAAACTATTTCCTTTTATCCTGTTATTTTATCACTGTTTTCATTGAATGACAAATGTTTTATTTTTGTGATTCACAAAAAAAAAAGCATAAATTTTATTTCTAAATTAACACCCCTTATTTGTGGATAATGTTGTATTTATTTCGATGCTGGTTCTTGGTGCTCTTGGGCTTGTTTCAGCCATCATTTTATATTTTGTTGCCAGAAAATTTAAGGTTTTTGAAGATCCTAAAATTGATGAGGTAGAAGCTGTATTGCCTAATGCCAACTGTGGCGGCTGCGGTTATCCCGGTTGTCGGCCTTTTGCTGAAGTTACTACTAAAAAAGCAAAAGAAGATAAAAGTCTGGATGATCTTCTTTGTCCGGTGGGTGGTAATGACGTTATGAAAATGATTGCTGATATTCATGGGCTTTCTATCCAGGAAAGGGATCCCATGATTGCCGTTGTTCGATGCAATGGCACCTTTGCTCATTCTCCTGAAAAAGTGAAATTCGAGGGGGTTACATCCTGTTCTTTTGCAGACGCACTGTTTGCCGGAGAGGGCGGGTGCCAGTATGGATGCCTTGGGTTGGGCGATTGTGTAGATGCCTGTGGTTTTGACGCCATTAATATGGATGCTGAAACCGGGCTGCCGGTGGTAAATGATAAATGTACTGCTTGTGGTGCCTGCGTTATTGCTTGTCCGCGCGACATTATTGAGCTTCGCGAAAAAGGGCCAAAAGACAAACGTATTTTTGTCTCCTGTGTTAACAAAGATAAAGGGGCCACAGCCATTAAAAATTGTGATGTGGCCTGCATTGGATGTGGTAAGTGTGAAAAAGTATGTGAATTTGATGCCATTACCATTAGTAACTTCCTCTCTTATATCGATTTTGATAAATGCCGGCTTTGTCGCAAATGCGTGGAAGTATGTCCCACCAATTCCATTTGGGAAGTTAATTTCAAACCACGAAAGCCCAGGCCGGAGAAGGCTGTAAAACCAAAACAAAATTCTGTTAACGTTGCGACAGCTACGCTGATAACAAGTCAGAAAATTGTTTCCGGGACAAAAAATACTGAGCGTTCAAACATTGATAAATCCGAAAATTAATATGGGGTTTTTAAAAACTTTTGTGTTGGGAGGAATTCACCCGCCTGAAAATAAATTGTCAGCAGGCAAACCTATACGGAGCTTATCGGTTCCTGTACAGGTGGTTGTCCCCATGGGACAAAATCTTGGTGCACCATCAAAACCTGTGGTAAAAAGAGGTGATAAGGTAAAAACAGGTCAGCTGATTGCCGAGGCCGGGGGCTTTATTTCATCCAATGTGCATTCACCTGTTTCGGGGACAATCTTTAAAATTGATAACATGATGGATGCCTCCGGTTTTCGCCGGCCCGCCTTTATTATTAAGGTTGAAGGTGATGAGTGGATGGATGGTATTGATAATACCGAAACGTTTGTGAAAGATGTTACACTGAGCTCAGAAGAGATTATTGCCAAAGTGAAAAATGCCGGAATTGTGGGGATGGGTGGTGCAACTTTCCCTACCCATGTCAAGTTAATGGTTCCTCCCGGCAGGAATGCAGAGTATTTGATTATCAATGGTGTGGAATGTGAACCTTATCTCACGGCTGACCATCAGCTGATGCTTGAAAAAGGTCCGGAGATTGTTGTGGGAACAAAAATTCTAATGAAAGCATTGAAAGTGAACAGGGCTGTTATCGGTATTGAAAACAACAAGCCCGATGCTATAAAATTAATGAGGGATTTAACAGCCGAAGAGGAGGGGATTGTTGTTCAGCCGTTGAAAGTGAAATATCCGCAGGGTGGGGAAAAGCAGCTTATTAAAGCTGTTACTAACCGTGAAGTTCCTTCCGGGAAATTACCCATCGAAGTGGGGTGCGTAGTCCAGAACGTGGGAACGGCTTTTGCTGTATATGAAGCAGTAACAAAAAACAAGCCACTTATCGAACGGGTGGTTACAGTAACCGGAAAAGCATTGGAAAATCCCTCCAACCTGCGTGTACGGATTGGAACTCCGGTAAGAGCTCTTGTGGATGAAGCCGGAGGATTTCCCGATGATACAGGAAAAATTATTGGTGGTGGACCCATGATGGGAAAAGCCCTGGCAACATTGGATGTGCCTGTCGTTAAAGGAACTTCCGGAATTTTACTTCAGCGTGAGGAAGCAGCACATCGGCCTGTGGAAGGGCCTTGTATCCGTTGTTCCAAATGTACACAGGTATGCCCCATGGGCTTAGAGCCTTTTTTGCTCTCACGGCTGGCACGTGTCGGAAACTATGAAGCGGCTGAAGGGGAGGGCGTGATGGATTGTATAGAATGTGGCTCCTGTCAATATACCTGCCCGGCCAAAATCCCATTGCTGGATTACTTGCGTCTCGGAAAAAATAAAGTGGGAGTTTTGATACGGGCACGGACTAAAAGATAAACGGTATTTAATTGAATTGAATTGAATGAGAAATATAAATATGCTGACAATATCAGGTTCCCCTCATCTTCACGGGGATAATTCCACCAAAAAGATTATGTATGGTGTGGTGACAGCCATGCTGCCAGCCATGGTTGTTGCTATATGGTATTTCGGGCTTGGTGCGCTTGAGATAATTGTGCTTTCGGTGGGTTTCAGCCTCTTTTTTGAATGGTTAATCCAGAAATACCTTATTAAAGGTCCGCTTACCATCACCGATGGCTCAGCTATGGTAACCGGTATTTTGCTGGCTTTCAATGTGCCGTCAAATCTGCCGTGGTGGATGATAATTATTGGTGCTTTGGTGGCCATTGGTATTGGAAAAATGTCTTTTGGCGGACTGGGAAAAAATATCTTTAACCCGGCATTGGTGTCGCGTGTCTTTTTACTGGTGTCTTTTCCTGTAGCTATGACTTCCTGGCCTAAACCTTCACCCATTACCAAAACATTGGTTGACACCATTACTGGTCCCACACCGCTGGGGTTTGTAAAGGAAGGACTTGGTGCAGGCAAAACTCTTGCCGAATTATCACAGCATTTACCGGGTTATGGTCAGCAACTTATGGGGCAAATGGGAGGCTCTCTTGGAGAGGTATCCGCGTTGGCGTTGATTATCGGTGGTATTTATATGCTCTGGAAAAAAATTATAACCTGGGAAATTCCGGTTTCTGTTTTGGTTACGGTATTCGTCTTTTCCGGCATTTTGTGGCAGATAGATCCACTACATTATACTAACCCTGTTTTTAACTTGTTGACGGGAGGTATTATGCTTGGCGCTATTTTTATGGCTACGGACATGGTTACATCTCCCATGACCAGAGGTGGTCAATTACTTTTTGGTTTTGGTATAGGGTTGATAACCATGCTTATTCGTGTATGGGGCGCTTATCCCGAAGGTGTTTCGTTTGCTATTTTGCTCATGAACTCAGTGGTTCCTCTTATCAATAAGGGATTTAAACCCAAACGTTTTGGTACAGTTAAAATGGCTGCCTGAAGTAAATGGTTTTTTAACATGAAAAACAATAAATAAATTGTAAAAATGGCTTCAAAAAAGGAATCAAATTTTGTTAACATGGTGCTGGCACTGGTTATGGTATCAGTGGTAGCTGCGTTGGCTCTGGGCAGTGTTTATATGCTAACAAAAAAACCGATTGCATTGGCTCAGAAAAGAAAACAGGAGGCCGCCATCAAAGCCGTATTGCCGGCTTTCGACCATGTTAAAGGTGTTAAGGTGCCTGATGCTGATGGCAACGATTCATTACTTTTTAATGTGGCAACCAAAGATGGGAAGCTGGTGGGTATTGCTGTAAATACATACACAGATAAAGGCTTTGGTGGTAAAATAAAAGCTATGATTGGCTTTCTGCCGAATGGTACCATATACAATACTTCCATCCTCGAACTTAAAGAAACACCCGGACTGGGAACCAAATTGCAAAAATCAAAGTCTGATTTTCCCAACCAGTTTAAGGGTAAAAATCCAAAGACTTTTCAATTGAAAGTAACAAAAGATGGTGGCGATGTGGATGCTATAACGGCGGCCACGATTAGTTCACGTGCATTTTGTGATGCTGTACAGCGGGCTTATGATACGTTTGAAAAAGAAAAGAACCATATTAATTAACAAGTAATGATTGTTTACTTTAAAATATTTTAACGATGAATCAGGTACAAAATCTTACCAAAGGCTTTATAAAGGAAAATCCTGTATTTGTGTTGTTGCTTGGGATGTGTCCCACACTTGGAACTACCACCTCAGCATTAAACGGGCTTGGAATGGGGCTTGCCACTGCATTTGTCCTCGTGGGTTCCAACGTGGTGGTTTCAATGGTCAAAAATCTGATTCCTGATAAGGTGCGTATTCCTTCGTTTATTGTTATTATTGCCTCCTTTGTTACCATTGTTGAACTTGTTATGCAAGCTTATGTTCCGGCATTATACGCGCAACTTGGTCTGTTTATTCCACTTATTGTGGTTAATTGTATTGTTCTTGGCAGGGCAGAGGCTTTTGCTTCTAAAAATACTGTTTGGTCTTCTGCTATTGATGGCCTGGGAATGGGGCTTGGTTTTGCTTTTGCTCTGACTGTTCTTGGCGCCGTGCGTGAATTGCTCGGCAGTGGTGCCTTGTTTGGAATTCATTTTATTAAAGGCGATGGGATGCTCGCCTTTATTCTTGCTCCGGGTGCTTTTATTGCCCTGGGCTATATTATTGCCGTTATTAACCGGTTAAACAAAAAAACAGCGTAAACATATAGCCATGGATTATTTTGTCATAATTATTTCCGCCATATTTGTCAGTAACATTGTCCTGACTCAGTTTCTTGGTATTTGCCCGTTTCTTGGCGTTTCAACACGTATCTCAACTTCTGTTGGCATGGGCGGTGCCGTTCTTTTTGTGATGACCCTGGCTACAATGGTTACCTGGATAATTCAATATTATGTCCTTCAGCCTATGGGACTTATTTTCATGCAGACTATTGTCTTTATTCTGGTTATTGCCGCGCTCGTTCAGATGGTAGAGATTATTTTGAAAAAAATCAGCCCTTCACTTTATCAGGCTCTTGGTATTTTCCTGCCACTAATTACAACAAACTGTGCTGTTCTTGGTGTGGCTATTCTTACCGTTCAGAAACATTTTGATTTAATGCAGGGCGTAGTCTTTTCCATGGCTACGGCTGTTGGATATACCATGGCGCTTGTAATTTTTGCCGGTATTCGCGAACATCTTGATATTATTGAAGTTCCCAAAGGTATGCGCGGTATTCCCATAGCATTGGTTACTGCAGGAGTCCTTGCCCTGGCTTTTATGGGCTTTACGGGAATGGTGAAGTAGATTTGATTTACAGACGGATGTATACTTTTCAGAAGATGGCCAACCAATCGATGCTAAAATGATAACCTGTTTGATAAATATTTTGTAGGGCACTTGAATTGTTGAGTAATAAAAAAACCGACTTGAATTTCAAGTCGGTTTTTTTATTTCCGTAGTTGACTAACTATTCATCGACAAAAGGAACTCCTCATTGGTTTTGGTAAATTTCATTCTTTCTTTCAGAAATTGCATGGCTTCTACCGGGTTCATATCCGATAAATGATTTCTCAGAATCCAAATACGCTGTAATACATCTTTATCAAGTAGGAGATCTTCACGCCGGGTACTGGAAGCCACAATATCGATAGCGGGGAAAATCCTTTTGTTTGAAAGTTTCCGGTCGAGTTGTAGTTCCATATTTCCGGTTCCTTTAAATTCCTCAAAAATAACTTCATCCATTTTTGAGCCGGTGTCAATCAGAGCGGTAGCCAGAATTGTCAGCGAACCACCATTTTCAATCTGGCGGGCAGCGCCGAAGAAACGTTTTGGCTTTTGAAGCGCATTGGCTTCCACGCCACCGGAAAGGACTTTGCCGGAAGCAGGTGATACCGTATTATAAGCCCTGGCCAGCCTTGTGATAGAATCCAACAAGATAACCACATCATGGCCACTTTCTGTCATCCGTTTTGCTTTTTCAAGTACCAGATTGGCAATTTTAACATGTTTTTCAGCCGGCTCATCAAAAGTAGAGGCAATAACTTCAGCATTTACACTACGTGCCATATCTGTAACTTCTTCCGGCCGTTCATCAATCAGGAGTATAATCAGGTAGACATCCGGATGATTGGAAGCAATAGCGTTGGCTACTTCTTTCAGCAGAACAGTTTTTCCTGTTTTAGGCTGTGAAACTATCAGTCCGCGCTGGCCTTTTCCAATGGGACAAAACATGTCCATAATTCTTGTGGAGAAAGTTTCTTTGGAATGTCCGGTAAGTTTAAATTTTGTTTTTGGAAATAAAGGTGTTAAAAAATCAAAGGGAATCCTATCGCGGATTTCCTCTGGTGTTTTCCCGTTGATGGTTATCACCTTGATAAGTGGAAAATATTTTTCTCCTTCTTTGGGTGGACGAATGGTTCCCAGAACAGTGTCGCCTGTTTTAAGACCGAAAAGTTTAATTTGTGATTGCGACACATAAATGTCATCCGGAGAGTTTAGATAGTTATAGTCAGAAGAACGCAGAAAACCATAACCATCGGGCATAATTTCCAGAACACCTTCCGAACTGATGATGCCATCCATATTAAAGACGTTCTCCACTTGTTTTCGGGGTTCTCTTTCTCTGGGCTGGGATTGTTGTTTTGTCGGCTGCTCTTTTGTTTTTTGCTCCTGTGATGATGGTGCAGCAGCAGGCGTTTCAATTTTTGTTTTTTCCGGAATGCTGTTCGTATTTGATGACTCTTTTGGCTTGGTAATTCTATGACGGAGGTGAACGCGTGCTTCGTACTGTTCTAAATGAGATTTTGGCTTTTGAGAAGTTTCAGTTTCTTTATTTTCATCAGTTTTTGCCGCCTTTTCATCAGTTTTTTCTGCTTTTAAAGTTGGTTTTTCTGCTTTCTTGCTGGTGTGAGGTGTTGAGTGTTTTTTCTGAACCTCGGTATTTTTTTCTCTTATTTTTTCGGCTGAGGGAGTAGTTTCAGGTTTATTGGTGGTTGTTTCTTCTTTGTCTTTTATTTCTGCCTGCTGAACTTTACGAGGCCGGCCACGGCGTTTTTTCGTCTGTTGGGCTTGGTCAGCAGATTTTGCTTCTGGTTCTTTTTTCCCGGTTTCAGCTACTTTTTCGGGCATTTCAGCTTTTTTTCCATCAGGTTTGCCGGCTTCCTGACTTCTGCTTTTGTAGGGCCGCTTTTGTCTTTGCTGTTCTTTTTCATCCCTTTCTTTTACCGGATGGCGCAACGCCTGCTGATCAAGAATCTTATAAATCAGATCGCGCTTTATTAGCTTTTCGTATTTGGGAATTTCAAGCTCTTTGGCAATTTGTCGTAAATCGCCTACCAGCTTACTGTTCAGCGTTATGATATCATACATGTAATTATAATTTAATGTTTTGAGAAGTATCCTGTTAATTTGGGCTTAAAATGCAATAAAACTTTTTCTTTAGGAAAAATTAAAAGGACTCTTTTAATGATGCAAATATATAAAAAATTAATACGCAGGCTTATCACCTCTTAAAAATTTAACACTTCTTAAAAGTCTTATGTAGAACTCCGGTTAGTATTGTATTATTTCTGATCATGATTCAGGTTTACCGAAAAATGGAAATATTAATTTTGGCGTGCGGATATAAAATGTTTTTCACAACAATTACGAATGGCTTTTCTTTGATGAGAAAATGGGAGAAATAGGCAGATTACGCCGCTAATTTTTTTGTCATGGCGCAAGCTTTGTACTTTTCCAATTTCCGGTTTCATAATAATAAATTACACGGCGATGTAACCTGTATTGTCCTCCCTGCCAAAACTCAAATTTATTGGCAACCAGTTTGTATCCACCCCAATAAGGAGGCCGTTTTATACTATCGGGTCTTGCCAGCAACTCTTCCCGCTGTTTCTTAAGTTCTGCTAAACTGTTAATGACTTTACTCTGGGGAGAAATTATTGCTGATATTTTGCTGTTTATGGGACGGCTGTCAAAATAATCAGAAGATTTTTCAGGTGATGTTTTTTCAACCCTGCCTTCAATCATAATCTGCTGCTCTTTTTCTCGCCAGAAAAAATGAAGCGATGCGTATGGATTTATTGTCAGATCTTTCGCCTTTCGGCTGGCATAGTTAGTGTAGAAAATGAAACCTTCAGCCTCCGAATATTCCTTTAGCAAAACGACTCTTGATGATGGCTTGCCATCAGCTCCGGATGTGGACAATACCATGGCATTGGCCTCGGGTATTCCGGCATGGATGGCCTCTTCCAACCATTTTTGAAATAGCAAAAACGGATTGTCAGGCCAACTTGCCATTTGTTTGGAATTGTTTCCGAAGTCACGCCGTAGATCAGATAAGTCCATTGGAAAATTAAAGTATCGGCATGCCAACGCCACAATTAAAATTACTATTTTTGACAAAAGTAAAAATATTCTTGAACAATAAATTCTTATGAGGTTCCGCCTGACATCAAAAAAATATTGTCGTTGCCTGACGTTTTTCGGATGGTTGGTATTGTTGCTTATGCTGGCACTTTTATTCCGAATCTGGATGGGAACTGTTTGTACCTGGCTGTCACTTAATAAGCCGGTAAAAGCCAAAACACTGGTAGTGGAGGGCTGGATAGAGGATTATGCCTTGAAAAACGCAATAATATTTTACAGGGAAAACCACTATAACCGGCTGATTGTTACCGGAATACCTATTACGCACTGGTCTGATTTTGTTGCTTTTAAGAATACAGCAGAAGGAGCTATAGCGGTTATTAAAAGGGATGGTTTTACGGATACTATATATCGGGCCGTTATTCCCCGGTCGGTTACTATCAACCGGACTTATAATACGGCTGTGGCCACCCGCATGTTATATGAAAAGCATCCAGGATGGAGAAAAGCATTTAACGTTTATTCGGTAGGCGTTCATGCCCGCCGCTCCCATTTAATGTTTGAGCGGGCTTTCGGCGACAACTATAAAATTGGAATAATTGCTGATACGGACAGGACCTTTGATCCAAAATATTGGTGGAAAACAAGTAAGGGTTTTCGGAATGTGAGTAATGAGTTTGTGGCTTTTACGTATGTTTGGGCCTTTTTCCATCCGGATTATAACGTTTTCGAAAAACGATTGGAAAAAGGTTATTCCATTGACAGGATTAAGAATTTGCGCGGGAAATCTGATGCTGAAGTTGGAAATTAAGACTAAAAACGGTTAAGTCGTTTATAACTTTGCCGAAAAAATGAGTGAAACTAATTTGATAAAAATAAAATTATGGGTAAGTTAAATATTTCTTTGCTTTATGTTGAAGATGATGACACTTTAAGAAATATTTACCAAAAAATTTTAGAATATTCTGTTGAGAAAGTTCATGTTGCTTCCAATGGTCTCGAAGGTCTGGAGCAATTTAAAACCCATCGTCCCGACATTGTGCTGACTGATGTGCGTATGCCGGTAATGGATGGTCTTGATATGATTACTAAAATCAAGGAAATAGATAAAAATGTAAGAATTGTCATATTATCCGCCTTCGGTGAACCACGTTATTTTCTGAGTGCTATTGAGTTGGGAGTAAAAGCATATTTGCTGAAACCTGTGGATTCAACATTCTTGCTGAAAACAATAGAAGAGCAGGCCAAAGAACTTTTGCTGGACAAAAAAATACGGGATGAAGAGGCAAAAAGATGGGCTGCGGAGAAAGAACAACTGAAGAGTGAGACTATTTTGCGTGCTTTGGCTCGTGTGACAGCCATTTTTTTTCAGGAAGGATTTAACCATGATTCTGTGATGAAGGTTCTCAGACTTATTGGAGATGCCACAGATTCGTCAAGGGTTTATATTTTTCAAAATTTTGAGGACGAACAGGGAAAACCTTATACTTCACAGGTTTACGAATGGGTTCAGGGAAATGTGATGCCTGAAATCGAAAATCCTGTTTTGGCGAGATTGTATTTTGATGATCCTATTTTTGTCAGGTGGGTTAGTGTCATGCAAAACCATGATTTTATTCATGGTTTGATTAAAAATTTTTCTGAAGAGACAGAACGAACTTTTCTTCTTGAACAAGAAATTATATCCATTCTTTCCATGCCCATATATGTACAGGGGAAATGGTGGGGTTTTATCGGCCTGGACGACTGCAAAAATGAAAGAGAGTGGTCGGAAGGCGAAACCGGTGCGCTAAAAACGCTGGCACATAACCTGGGTGCAGCCATTTACCGCAAACAAGTAGAGAATGAATTGCGTGAGCTGAACGTAAACCTGGAAAAAAGGGTCAGACAGCGTACCGAAGAAATGCAAAAAGAAATTTCGGAACGTCGGCTTGTGGAACTGCGCCTGCGCGAAAGTGAAGAAAAATATCGGCTGATATTTGAAAATGCCAACAATGGAATTATCCTGATTGTTGAAAACAAAATTATCATGGTGAATCCCAAAGCACTCGAAATTCTTGAAAGTACCCCTCAGCTTTTTATTGGCAAATGTCTGCTCGATTTTGTTTATGAAGAGGATAGAAGTATGATGGGTAAATTTTTGTCTTCTGTAACGGAACGGAAAGGAACAGAGTTTATTGATGCCCGCTTTCAGTTGGATTCGGGTAAAATAAAATGGGGCGAATTAAAAACCAACGAAATTTTGTGGGATGAAGAGAATGCCTGCCTCGCATTTTTATCGGATATCAGCGCCCGTAAAAAAGCTGAAAAGGAACTGAATGAGCTGAATAAAGGATTGGAAGAGCGTATTTACTGGGAAGTACAGAAAGTAAAACAGCAGCAACAATTACTGGTGCAGAAATCGAAACTGGAGTATATTGGAGAGCTTTCTGCCGGCCTTTCCCATGAAATAAATCAACCACTGGGCGGTATTTCCATGGGGCTGGATAATATTCTGATGGGTATGAATGAAGGAGATATTGACAAAGAGTATATCAGAAATAAAATTCGGATACTTTTTAAAGATATCGAACGCATTAACCAGATTATTCAGCATGTCCGTATTTTTTCCCGCGATCAGCAGGAAACCCTTAATGAAAATGTGAATGTTGTTAAGGTTCTTAATAATGCGTTATCCCTGGTGAAAATGCAAATGAAAGACCATCAGATTAATCTGAAACTGGGTTTTGCCTCAGAGCCTTTTATCGTGGTTGGAAATCCGTACAGACTTGAACAGGTCTTTTTAAATCTTATTTCCAATGCCCGTTATGCCGTGGAAGAAAAGGAAAAATATACGGCAAACCCAAAATTTGAAAAGAATATTGCTATTTCCTGTAAACGCAATAATAAGTTCTGCGAAATTGTGGTAAGAGACAACGGAACCGGTATCCCAGGCGAAAATCTGTCCAGCATCTTTGACCCGTTTTTTACCACGAAAGATGAGGAAAAAGGAACCGGTTTGGGACTTTCCATATCTTATGGTATTGTAAAGGAATTTGGAGGCAAAATAAATGTCAAAAGTATTCATGGTAAATTTACCGAATTCCTGGTTCAGTTACCTTTAAAAAATTAAATTATGAATAAAAAACTAAGTATCCTTATAGTCGATGACGAACAGCGTTTGGTTGATGAAATAGGAGAGTTTCTGAAAAATAAGAAATTTCGTGTTTTTTCGGCTAACAATCCCTTGAAAGCATTAGAATTGGTAAAAGAAAATGTTCCGGATATTGCCATTCTGGATATTCGTTTGCCTGGTATGAGCGGACTGGAACTGCTTCAGGAGATTAAAAAGCTACAGCCTCTTACTGAGGTGATTATGATTTCGGGGCATGGTGATATGGATACTGTTATTGATGCTATGCGTAAAGGTGCAGTGGATTATTTTGCCAAGCCGTTTCGCTTGGCAGATATTTACAAGGCAATTGTCCGTACGCAGCGATTTATTCAGATTAATAATGAACTGAGTATGGTTAAATCAAACATGGATGTTTTGTCCAAAAAGCTTCTCGAAAACATTGGTGTCCGGCTTGTTGGTAACAGCAAAGCCATGAAAGAAATGATAAACTTAATGGCAAAAGTGGCGCAAACACCAAATACCTCAGTGCTTATCCTTGGCGAAAGTGGAACCGGTAAAGAACTTGTTGCCCACGGTGTTCATTATTTGAGCGAAAGAAGTAACAAAACCTTCTACTCTATCAACTGCTCTGCCATTCCCGAATCTCTTTTTGAAAGTGAGTTTTTCGGGCACAAGAAGGGAGCATTTACCGGTGCAGATTCTGATAAAGAAGGCTGGTTTGAAATTGCTGATGGAGGTACTCTTTTTTTGGATGAAATTAGTGATATGCCGTTGATGCAGCAAGCTAAGTTGCTTCGGGTGTTGGAAGAGCGAAAGGTGAGTAAAATTGGATCTCGCAGCAGTAAACAGGTGGATGTTCGTGTTATTGCTGCATCCAACACTGATCTGGAAAAGCTGGCCAACGAAAATAAATTCCGTCTCGATTTGTTTCACAGACTTAACATTTTTCTTATAAACATTCCCCCTTTACGAGATCGTAAAGAAGATGTCCCTGCGCTAATCAATTATTATCTAAAGTTGTATTGTCGCCAGTTTGGAAAATCAACATTGAAAATAAACGAAAAAGCTATGGAAAAACTGGTCTCTTATAATTTTCCGGGAAACGTTCGCGAACTCAGAAACATTATCGAGCGTGCCGTTATCCTTTGTGAAGGTGATGAACTTTTGCCAATGCACTTACAGCTTTCCCATAAAAACGGAGAGGCCGTAACAAGAAAAAATAATCCTGCTGCTCAGAGAATTGTACAAGAAGTAATTTCGGATGAA
>WFNG01000236.1 GCA_015488735.1 Bacteroidales bacterium
AGGAAAGACAATCCGGGCATCATACTTTTTTTTGCTGTTTACACCAAAATGAACAATACGTTCGTTCTGGTAACCCCAACCGGTAAGTTTGCTCCCTGTTTGCCGGTAACCGGACAAATAATTGCTGTTGTTGAGATGCCCGGCCTCATAAAGCCAGATTTTTGCACCTATTGCAGGACTGTTTGACTTTATACCGGTAAGCCGGAAACGCAGATAGTTATTACTATCTAAATTATTGAGCCAAAGGATATTGCTTCCCTGACGAAAGCCATAAAGGTCTAAATCGCCATCGTTGTCAATGTCTCCCGTAGCCACAAACTCAACCTTCCCGTTTGCTATGCCCATATTTTTTGACCCGTCCACAAACCTGTGGGAAGAATCATTTAGAAAGAGGAAGTTTTTCCATCTGTTTTCAGTATGAACAGCAATAAACAAATCAATAAAGCCATTATTATCAAAGTCTCCTGCTGTGATCTGCCCCCTCTTTTTACCCGTATTTAAAACATTCAGCCCTGATTTTCCTGTAATATCTGTGAAATTTCCCTGGCCATCATTTTGTAAAATCCGGATAAACGGTTGTTCGGCAAGCATAACCAGGTCAAGGTCTCCGTCGTTGTCATAATCAAAAGCCACCATCCCTGATTTTCGTTGCTGGGAACGAAAATTCTTTGGCGTTGGTAATTGGCGGGCTGTCCATCCGGCGTTCTTGTCCTGAAAATAAATAACGTTTGCTCCCCAGTTTCTGCAAACAGCCACATCATCCCATCCATCGTTGTTAAAATCGGCGAAAATGGTTTGTACGTTCCATCCCCTGAAAACATTTGCCAGCGTAGTATCCGGTACGCTAAAGTTACCGTATCCATTGTTTTTCAGGAAGATAATGTTTCCCTTTCCCGATACGCTGTATCCAAAAACAAGGGCCATGTCCAAATCGCCATCGCGGTCAATATCGGTGAAACTCAAATATTGCAGCGGTTTTGCCGCATACTTCTGAGGCATGGGGATAGAAGCCGAAAGCTGATACTTTCCAGCCGTTTTTTCAAGGATATTTAAAAAATAATTGTTCTTTCTGTAATCCGGAGAAATTATTTCGGGAACATTGTCGCCATTCAAATCAAAAGCATGGGAAAAAAAGCCGTTAAACGTGAATTTGTTCAGCCCGAGCGGGCCTGCAAAATTGTTAAAATATTGACCCCGGTTATTTAAATACAGGTACGGATGCCGCTCATCGGAAACATTAAACAACAAAATATCCGGGTAAAAGTCATTGTTGAAGTCTGAGAAAATAATGCCGGGATGTAATTTGAGATATAAGGAGTTTTTGGCGACTTCCGGTTCGGTATTAATAGGCATATAGGCGTATTTTGGCCCCTCAAGCCCCAGCCGGGAGGCAAAGTCAAGAAAGAAGTTTCCGGTTACCTGATGGTCGTAAAACAACTGATGGCTTCGGTTAAGTAACAGTGCATGGCCGTTACGAAGTTCTTTAAACGATTTGATTTTATAGAGATAGGGTATGTAGCGTACTTTGCCATTGTTGGAAACAATTTTGTAATAGCCATTGTGCATAAGCTTTGCAGTACCTGTAAAAGGTGTACGTTGCGGAGGGACAGGATGGAAAACCCCATGATACAATTTATAGGGAACCCCTTTAGAAGTATTGATGAAGAGCGTGTCGCGGATAATTTTCATCCCACTGACAGCCACCTTTGTGATTTCATCCGGACGATCAAAGTGGTGAAACTCTTTTCCGTTCCATGACCATACGCCCTCGTTGTTTGTCCCAAGCCACAGGGTTCCCCTTTTGTCTGCTGCTGACGAATGGATATGTGAATGAATGGGCGAGGACAACCGTATCCAATGTCCATCCTGCAATTTCAAAATAATGCCAAAATTTCCCGTAGCGTATAAAGTTTGGGAAACCCTGGTGATCCTGTCCAACGGGGCATTTGTAACCAAGGCGTAGTGGATAATTTTTCCGTTTCGTATTTCGGCAATATGCGTCTTCCAGTCCGTGTCTGTCAGAAAAATAATCAACCGGTTCTCCTCAACAAGCAGGGGAAGATAACTCCGAAAATGAGCAACGGAAAAAAGCTTATTCAACGGAAAAACAGTCCATTTGCCCCGCACATTGTGGAGAATGTTGTTTTCTTCGTCCAGTATCCAGAAATTGGTCAATGAGTTTCCTCCTATAATCAATTTAGCCCGGGCGGGTACTTTTACAGGTTCCCATTTTACCCTTGCTGCCATACTGTTTGAAAAAACAACGAACAGCAAAAGGATAAATATTTTAAGGCTTCTTTTCATTAAATCAGGCTTTAACAGGCTGTGGACAGACACTTCCTCATTGTAGAAATACTTTTCTACAATTGGGGGTTGTCCAACGCTTCAAAAGTAAGTAAAAAAACTAAATAACAAGTAGTTCCGATTTGTGGCACGTTCCTTGGCAACAGAGTAGAGAAACAAGACAAAAGAGGATATGGGAAAACAGAACCATGAATTTAAAATTTGCCCGGGTTGTAATTTTTTCTGCACAAAAGAGGAGACGAATGTTTATTGCCCTTACTGTGGCGAAAAACTCATCGACAGTTGCCCTGAGTGTGGCGAACCGATTACAACACCTTATGCAAAATATTGTGCTAAATGCGGCAGTTTGTATCCGGGGAAAACAGCTCACAAAGAAAAATAGGAAAATCAAAAATAACAGTATTTATTAAAACACTTTAAAAATGAAAACAGTATCAATTTTTTTAATGACTATGATGATGGCAGTTGCCGGAGCATCGTTTGGACAAGTGGCTAAATATCAGCCAAAAGTTATTATTTTGTTTCTTGGAGAGAAGAATCCTACTTTTGACGAGAGTAAATATCCCGATTTATCATTCTATTATACCCCAGAAATTGAATTAGTTAAAAGCGAAAAAGCTAAGTCACAAAGCTCGGCGAAAAAAGCTTTTGGTTCTTTGACTGGTTATAGTAGACAAAGTTGGGCTGAAAGTGGTGATGAGTACACAGGAACTCCTGCAGAGATTATAAACTTAGCAATTGGTGCTAAAGACGTTTATCTTTTTGATAAGAAAGGTGTATTCAGCGGAAGGCTGTGGGGTACATTTAGAGATAATGATAGAAAACTTGACGATTGGGCTTTTCTGTTAAGTGCCAAAAGGAAGACAATTGTTACCAAAGATAAATATTACGAGACTAAAACGCTTCGAGAGTTTTCCAAAGACTTTGTGAAAAAAGGTAAAACCGCAGGAAAAGTAAAGAATAAAAAAGTAAAAAAAGGCGAAAAGCCAACATTACATAATATGTACGGACAAAAGTGGCCTGATTTTAAAGTGCAGGATGCATCAGGTAAAGAAGTTGATTTCAGTGAAATTACTTCAGGAAATCCCTTAACAATGGTATGTACTTTATATCTTGAAAAAGATTACGATATGATTAAAGGCAAAGAGAGCGGAGAAGGAAAAACAGGCAAAGAATTTATAAACAGTGTTGCTGAAGTTATGGCTGCAGACAGAGCTATTTCTGGACTTAGTAATCTGGAGTCTCAAATATTTCATTTTAGAGTGGAACAATAATAGCAGATAATCTTTATTACAGCAAATAGAAAAATCTATTTGCTGTAATAAACTATTATCTTAAATTAAAAAGCCATGCAATTAAAATCTTTACTCCTTAAAATATACAAAATGAAAAGATTAGCTCTTTTAGGCCTTATTGCTTCGATATCCATAACGCTTTCGTTTGGCCAGATTGTTTCCACCGCTACCGGTGGTAACTGGAGCACCCCTTCCACCTGGGTGGGCGGGGTGGTTCCCAATGCCAACACCGATGTAATCATAAAGGGAACCGTCCTCCACAGCAATAAAAAAGATGCCTGCCGCAACCTGACCATTAACGTGGGAGCAGTGCTTACCACACTTTCTCCCCAAATGAATGGCTGGCCGTTGA
>WFNG01000237.1 GCA_015488735.1 Bacteroidales bacterium
GTACAATTCCATCCCAATAAGTTAATGGTATCCTGTACCATCTGAAAAGTGCGTCCGTAATCGCGGGAGCGGAAAATACCGAACAGACCATTGTTATTGGCACTACTTTTATCATTAACAGCAATAATACCGTACACAACGTTGGCACTGTCTGCACTTACTGCAATAGCTACACGACCACCACCATTATTTGATTTATCAACAGACTGTGTCCAGCTGTTGCCGCCATCGGAACTGTAGAAAATACCACCCCAGGAGTCACCGGCGTACATGTTGACATCCGAGCCGGGCTGAAATGCGATTTCCCTGAAATGATGTGCATCAATTCTGCTAAAGGTAATGCCGCCATCAGTAGTTTTATACAGTCCTTTGTTGGAAGAGACCCACAACGTATTGTCATCATTGGGATCTTTCAAAATACGGTAAACCATTTCCTGATTTGTTCCCGGCCATGTCAATCCGGTTTTCTGCCAGGTTTGGCCTCCATCAACCGACTTTAAAACACCTATGGAATAAGTATCCCAGTGGTCTTTATCACCCGTTCCGAGATAAACAATGTCCTGTCCTCCGTGGTTTTCAACCACAATATCGGCAACCCCCAAAACGTTATTGAAATCTCCAAGGGGAGTCCAATGGCCGCCGAGGTCTGTTGTTTTCCAAATACCTCCGGAGGCCGTCCCAACATAAAGGGTGTTGGTATCCACAGGGCTGAAAGCCACACAATTGATGCGACCCAAACCGGCGTATCCTCCAGGAGTTTGGGTGGGCCCGTCACTAATCCAGTTTCCGGCAGTATTATTTTGAATGTATTGTGGCTGATCTGCCATATATTGTTTAAACACATCCCATGCAGTGGTTTTTGGAAAGGCTCCTGATTTTGGATTTACACGTGTTTCCCAATACCACTCCCACCTTTTGAATTTTTCGTAATTTTCATCACGCACTTCGTTTTTTTCTTTTGGGGTCTCCTTTACCTTTTCTGTATTCCAGTATTTGGCAAAAGCCTGCTGGTAGTCTTTCAAAGTAAGGGTATGGTTTTTTATTTTACTTTGCGGTAAATAATTTTTCCATTCCTGTGCCTGAGAATACTGAAGGAAACCGGTGAGTAGGAAAATCAGGATTAAAATCCTTTTGATGGGCCATTTTTTTTTCATAATGATTAAAAGTTGTTATTTATTATTGTTGAATAGCTGCATGTGTGTTCTGTAAAAAGAGAGGCGTGATCGGGATAAACTTTCCTGTCTTTATTTTTCACAAATTTAGAAAAAAGATAATTAATTTTACAAAAAAATTATTTCAACGATTTCCCTAACTTTGCAAAAAAGGAGAGACTTGAAAAAAATTCTGATTATCCGTTTCAGCTCCATTGGAGATATCGTCCTCACAACTCCTGTCATCAGAGCATTGAAAATACAGACGGGTTGTGAGTTACACTTGTTAACCAAGGAGCGGTACAAAATGATTCTGGAATCCAGCCCGTATGTGGATAAAATACACGTCTTTCGTACAAAGCTGACAGAAGTTATTCCGGATCTGCGTGCAGAGAATTTCGATTTTGTAGTGGATTTGCATAAAAACATCCGGTCTTTCAGGATAAAAAAAGCTTTAAAAATACCCACTGCATCTTTTCCGAAAATTAATCCGGAAAAGTGGCTGATGGTTAATTTAAAGATTAACAGGTTACCAAAAGAACATATCGTTGACCGTTATTTTCAGGCAGTAAAATCTTTTGATGTCAGGAATGATAAAAAAGGTTTGGATTATTTTATCCCGGAAAATGGTTTTGTGGATTTAAATGAATACCCGTTGTTGGGGAAAAAGCCTTTCATTGCATTTGCTATCGGCGGACAACATTTCACCAAAATTTTTCCGGCACATAAAGTGGCTGCGGTGATTGACAAGCTGAAGCAGCCGGTAGTTTTGCTCGGAGGAAAGGAAGATGATAAAAGGGGGGAAGAAATAAAATCTTTGTGTAGCTACGATGGAATTTTGAATGCCTGCGGAAGAGTCAGCCTGCATCAGTCAGCATCGCTTATCCGGCAGTCGGCATTAGTCATTAGCAATGATACAGGGCTGATGCATATTGCGTCTGCTTTTAAAAAACCGGTCATCAGTATTTGGGGCAATACCATTCCTGAATTTGGTATGGCGCCTTATGAACCTGGCGAAGAAGACAAAATTGTCTTTGCACAGGTGGAAAATCTCAAATGTCGTCCATGCAGTAAAATAGGATTTAAAAAGTGTCCGAAAGGGCACTTTAAATGTATGATAAACCAGAACGAAGATTTCATTGTTGGTGAAGCACAACGGTTACTTGCCTTGTCATCACGCGCCAATTAATTTTATTATAACCGATATCAGTCGTTCACATGCCGGCTGTCCATAACCTGAACCGCTTTTTTAAAGATGGGATCTATTTCATGGTAAATAGGATAGAAGCCTTTTTCATTTAAAATATTCCTGCCCACATAGGCTTTAAAGAGAATTTTAATTTTCTTTTCTGACAATTTCTCTTTTCCGGCGCTTTCGCTAATACCTTTTTCTTTGGCGTACTTTACCAGAGCATTAAATTCTTTATTGCTCATATTAAACCCTTTGTCGAAGCTTTTAAAAGTGGTGAACTTCCGAAGTTGTGGACGATGACTATCGGTATAGTCAAAGGCGAACTGGTAAATCATTCCCTTGTTGGCCAGAATATTATAATACGAATGAAGCGTATCGTTAGCCAGAGGAACATATATATCGGGCATAATGCCTCCGCCACCATAAACGACTTTACCATCGGGAGTGGTAAATTTTAATGAGTCGTTGAACTTTATACTGTCTGCATTTTGCATTTCACCATCGAGGTATCGACGGTAAGCTTCTGAATAATATGCTTTAAAGTCATCCTTTTTGTAAGGTTTTTGAATGCATCTGCCTGTGGGCGTATAATAGCGGGCAACGGTCAGGCGTAGTGCCGATCCACCGGGAAGACGAATCTGCTCCTGAACCAACCCTTTTCCAAATGAGCGCCGTCCAATTACCACACCAACATCATTATCTTGTAAAGCGCCGGTAACGATTTCAGCAGCAGAAGCGGTTCCTTCATTTATTAAAACAGCCACATCAGTATGTTTCAGCTGGCCTTTGCTGGTGGAAAGTGCCACTGTTTTAGGTCTGTGTAATCCTTTTGTAAAGACAATAATTTTTCCTTTTGGAAGAAATTCGTCTGCTACCCGGATGGCTGCACTAAGATATCCACCCGGATTTCCACGCAGGTCGAGAATAAGCTTTTTCATTCCCTCTTTTTTCAATTTTCTTACCGCATGATCGAACTCTTCATAAGTGGTGGCCGAAAATTTATTAAGTTTGATATAACCCAGTTGTTTATTGACCATATAGGCAATATCCAGGCTGTACATTGGGATGATACCTCTGGTGATAGTAAAATGAAGAAGTTTGGGAACACCATGCCGGTAAATGGTTACTTTAACTTTGGTTCCTTTTTTTCCTTTTAGTTTTCGCATCGCCATATTGTTAGTTACGTGCACTCCGGCAACCAGTGTGTCATTTACTTTTACAATACGGTCGCCGGCCATAAGTCCGATTTTTGCCGATGGGCCTCCCGGAATGGTATTTATCACCATAATGGTGTCCTTTTCGATACGGAAGCTAATACCTATTCCCTGAAAACTACCCCGTAAGGGATCGTTCATAGCATTAAAATCTGCTGCAGTAATATATTCCGAATGTGGATCCAAATCGTTCATCATCCCTTTGATGGCATCGGTTTCCAGATGATTCTGGTTAACAGAATCCACATAATTATTATCCACATAATGAATTACCTCATCTACTTTATTGTAAACCGGCCTTTTCCCGGTAATAAAAGAGACAGCTTTATTTTGCGATACGCCGGATTGTAATAAAAATCCAAGGATAATTCCGGAAATAAGTACCAGTGCAAAAGCTATGGGAAGGTAAACACGGTAATTTTTTTGCCTATTGGTCATGGCCGATAAATTTTATAAAAGATGCAAATATAATCATAGATAATCCACGCAGGGCTGGAGAGCGTTTTCTTTTAGGAAAATTTATATTTTGCTTCAACGTATTCGTTGAAATATTTTTTATGATTCTCACTTACGCCGATAAACGGTAGTTTATTATCTGGTATTAACTCTTATAAAAACAAAACTCCTGCAAACAATTAGTTTACAGGAGTTTATTGGTTGGTGGGCCCACCAGGACTTGAACCTGGGACCACCTGATTATGAGTCAGGTGCTCTAACCAACTGAGCTATAGGCCCGGCCTCACCGTGAAAGGTGAGTTGCTTTGAAAAAGGCTGCAAAAATAAGAAATGCTGAACGAATTTCAAATTTTTTTCAAAAATACCTTTAAAAGTTTACACGTTTTGTATTTCTCTCCAATATTTTTTCAACACATCCGGTGCATTTTCAAACCGGTTGGTGAATATCAGATAAGCGCGGTCAGGAAAAGATGAGTGTAGCGTGCAGACATAAAAAAAGCCTGCTGAACTTCAACAGGCTTTTTCAATGAAAAAGTTTCATTTATTTCAAATGAAGTTTCTTTTTTACCAAAGGAGTGACATCATCACCATTTGCATAATAAAGTACAACACCCTGAGAAACATCCAGAATATAACTGTATCCATTTTCTTTGCCTACAGCATCAATAGCAGTTTTTACTTTGTCGATGATAGGTTTAAACAATTCTTGTTGTTTCTTTTGAACGTCCTGATCAGCAGATGCCTGAAAAGCCTGAATGCGCTGTTGCAGATCTGAAATTTCTTTTTCTTTGGTTTGTCTGATTAAATCGGACATGGTACCAACATTACTTTGGTAACTGCGGACTTTACTTTGGTACTCTTGTGCCATGGATTGCATTTGTTTTTGTAATCCGGCAGCATAAGCTTTAACCTGAGCCTGGGCAGAATCGGCTTCTGGCATGGTACTCATAAGTTTGTTGGAATTAATGTAACCGATTTTTAAAGAACCCTGTGCAAAACCGAATCCGGAAATAAAGAGGGCGATGGTTAAAAGTAAAATACTTTTTTTAACTGTTTTCATTGCATGAATATTGTTATGAATAATTATTTAATTTCAAATATGCGGGCAAATTTAAAAATTTTTTGTCAACGATTGTTATAAAATTCGTTAAATGAGAAAAAGAACTTCATTAACTGGATTATATGCCGGTATTATTATCGTGAGCCGGAGCTGTTTGTCTGCATAACTTTTCCCAGTTCATCAAGAACTGCATCGCTGATGTCGTATTTGGGATTACCATACAAGAGCGTTGGGCTTCCTGCTTTATCAAAGACAAAAGCTATGTTTTCAGAGGTTGCAATAGTTTCAATGGCATTGTACACTTTTTCCTGGATGGGCTTTATCAGTTCTTCCCGTTTTTTATATAATTCACCTCCCGGGCCAAAATATTCTTTTTGTAAAGCTTTTACTTCATTGTCTTTTTTCACAATCTCATTTTCCCGTTTCTTTTTTACATCTTCGGGAAGTAACACGGCTTCGGCCTGGTATTTTTTATACATTTCGCTGACTTCCTTGTGCTTTAGTGTAATTTCTTCCTGCCATTTTTTTGATAAGCTGTTTAAAACATCTTGGGCATCAGTATACTCGGGGATATTATTCAGGATATATTGTGTGTTCACAAAGGCACTTTTTTGTGCATAAGCCGTGGGTGTAAAGATGAACAATACCAATATTAAGGCTGCTGTAAATAGAATTTGAATTTTTGTCTTTTTCATAGTGCAATAATTTTATTTTTGATACAGGCCATTAAAATGGTTACCAAAATTAGTCGAGAGAGCCATTCATTGAAAAAGCAAAATGACTTCCGCTGGCACTTGGGATACCGGGTATTTTATCAAATCCATAACCCCAGTCAATACCCAGAAGGCCAAACATAGGCAGATATATTCTGGCTCCGATTCCGGCTGCGCGTTTCAGGTTAAACGGGTCAAAATCGCGTGAACCGGCCCAGGCATTTCCTGCTTCAAAGAAAGCTTCAATATAAATAGTGGAGGTTGGTGCCAGAGAAATAGGATAACGCAACTCTAAAGTATAGCGGGAATAAATGGTGCCGCCCAGATTCCTGTTTTTATAATAGTCAGGGGTAATGGTTTCGTTGCCGTAGCCTCGCATACCGATAACTTCTCGTCCATCGTAATTGTTGTATCCCGACAATCCATCGCCACCAAGGTAAAAACGTTCAAACGGGGTTACACCCAGTTTTGAGTTATAAGCACCCAGATAACCGAATCGTGCTTTGGTAACCAGAACCAGTTTGGGCATGAGCTCAAAATAGAGATAGGCTTTGAATTTCCATTTGTAATATTCGATCCATTTATATTTTTCCGCATCGGGGAGGTTTTGGTAGTCCTTGTTTGAAAAAAGAGAATAAGGCGGTGTCATTGCCAGAGAGAGTGAAATATCAGAGCCCGACCGTGGATAAATGGGGGCATCGATAGAATTTCTTCCCAAAACAACAGTGTAGTTCAGGTTGTTGTAATGGCCGTTTCCATTTCCAACAGAGAAAATGGAGGCATAATTCTGCAGGGTGTAGAGCTGAACATTAATCGCTTGATATAATGTGAAATAGTCATCAGGCCACTTGAGTCGTTTCCCCAAACCAACCGTGATTGCATGGCTTTCAAATTTTCTGTTTCCGCCTACTATGGGCAACGGGCTGTACGGATTCGGGGTTAGGGTAGAATTCGATTTTATGGAATAGATGGAATAGTAATAAGAGACGGTGAGTGCGTTCGGTTTTTTGCCACCCAGCCAGGGTTCGGTAAAAGTAATTCCTGCACTCATGTAACCTGCTCCATAAGTTTGGAAACGAATAGAGAGTTTTTGTCCATCACCCGAAGGTACCGGTTTCCATGCTTTTGGGTTGAAGAAATTTCGTAATGAAAAATTATTGAAACTCAATCCGACAGTTCCGATAATTCGTCCATAGCCCCAACCGCCCGAAAGCTCAATTTGATCAGCAGATGTTTCTTCTACATGGTAGTTTATGTCCACTGTTCCGGTTGCTGGATTTGGTTTAATATTTGGTTTTAGGTTTTGTTGGTTAAAGTATTTCAGGTTTGCCAGTTCTCTCACACTTCTGATAACTGCCTGGCGGCTAAACAACTGCCCGGGCATTGTCCGTAGTTCCCGAATAATTACATGGTCATTGGTTTTGGTATTTCCGCTAACCGTTACTTTGTTGATCCGTGCCTGTTTTCCCTCATGAATCCTGATTTGTAAATTAATAGAGTCATTACTCACGTATGTTTCTACCGGAGTAGCGGAGAAAAATAAGTAGCCGTTATTCATATAGAGGCTGCTCACATCAAAACCTTTGTCATTGTAATTAAGGTTTGTTTCCAGCAGCTTTTTATTGTAAACATCTCCGGGATGAATACCTAACACTGCACTTAAAAATTTAGAACTATAAATGGTATTTCCGACCCATGTTATTTTCCTGTAGTAGTATTTGTGACCTTCTTTCAGGTAGATATTTATCCCGACATCAGATTTGTCCATTCTATATATGGAATCTCTAAGTATTTGGGCATCACGGTATCCTGCAGCATTATATTCTGCAATTATTTTATTCAGGTCATCTTTAAATTTTGACTGAATAAATTTTGAACTTTTGAAGATTTGCAGGCGATAGTTTTTTATTCCATAGTTTGCCAGATCGGTTCCCAGTTTCTTGAAACGAAGAGTAGCAACATCGGCTACCGCATGAACCACCGTAAGACCCAACGGATTTAAAGGGTTGAAATATCCTTTTTCGCGGGTATCTTTCATTGCTTTTTTCACTTTTTCATTTGAAAAAGCATGGTTTCCGTAAATATTAATAACACCAATTTTGACCCTTTTGTTCTTCTTAACATTGATAGTAAGATTGACAAACTCCCTCGGGTTTTTAGTGGGACCGGCATTTTTACTGGAAATAGTAACCTGCGTGTTCAGAAAGCCTTTGTTGCGGTAGTAGTTTTTGATGATGTTTTCCGTGCGCATAATCAAATGGCTGCTAACCACATCACCACGGGTAAGGTTTATCTTGTCTTTCAGGTCATCTTGCTCGCTTTTTTTAATGCCCGTATAACTATATTTATTGAGCTTCGGCTTTTCCTGAAGATAAATATCCAGGTCGATGGTGTCGCCTTTTATTTTTGTTGCCAGAATACTGATATTGTCGAACAGACCCTGATTCCACAGGTTCCTTATGGCTGTAGTAATAGCGTCTCCCGGAACTTTAATTTTTTGACCTTTTTCCAAATCCGACAGCATAATAACCACTGATTTGTCGAGGTAGTTTATCCCGGAAACGTCAATGTTACCAATAATAAATTTCTGGGGATGGTCGTAACTGATTTCGGATAGCAATTTTTTTTGTGTTGATTGTGCATTTGCCACCAAAGGGACAAAAGTTAAGCCAACAAAAACCAATAAAAGCCAATTCCACTCGTACTTAAATATCTTCATTCTGTTCTCCAAATTTTAATTGCTCTCTTGTTAAGCCAAATCTTCTTTCTCTTTTTTGATATTCAAGGATGGCTTCATAAAAATTTTGTTTGTCAAAGTCGGGCCATAATTTAGGTGAAAAGTACAATTCGGAATAGGCTATTTGCCATAAAAGGAAATTGCTGATACGTTGTTCTCCACTTGTACGAATCAGTAATTCCGGGTCGGGTATTTGTGCTGTATTCATATATTTTGAAACAGTTTCACAATCCAGCGTTTCCGTATTTAATTTTCCAACCTGCCGGTCATTTATTATTTTTTTGATGGCTTCTATAATTTCCCATCGTCCGCTATAATTTAAAGCCAGCGTAAGTACCATTTTCCGATTATTTTTGGTTTTTTCCATGGTACTCATCAGCTTTGCCTTATTCAGTTCGGGAAGGCCATCAATGTCTCCAATGGCATTGAGCCGGATATCATTTTTATTCAGTGTGGGGATTTCTTTTTCAATGGTTTCAACGAACAAATGCATCAGTGCTTCCACTTCTTTCTGCGGTCTGTTCCAGTTTTCGGTAGAAAAAGTATAGAGTGTCAGAAAACGAATTCCAATTTCGGCAGCCGCTTCTGCTACCGTACGTACAGCATCAACCCCTTTGTGGTGCCCAAAAGCACGGTCATGTCCCTGCTTTCGTGCCCACCTGCCGTTTCCATCCATTATAATGGCCACGTGCGATGGGAGTTTGTTAAGATCTATACGTTTTAAAATATCCATTTGTCTTACCACTGAAGGTCTTTGCACCCCTTTTTTTTGTTAAACTCTATTTTGTAGGTTACACTGACATCGGCTATACTGAACCAATCTTTAGTGCCACTGTTGCCAATCTGACCATCCAGTTTATCCGTAAATGTTTTGTGCATACACCACTCTGCCGAAAGTCCAAACCTTTTACTTAAGCTATACTTAAATCCTAACCCGAAAATTGCTGCAAAGTTATTACTTTTGAGATTACCGGAAACATTATTATTTATGGTGTCTGTACTAAAAGAGAAAAAACCTATTCCGGCAGTGATATAGGGAGAGAATTTATATTTTTTACTGCCGGTGGAATATTTCATGAAATTAAACTCGCCCATAACCGACAGGTCATTAATCGTACTGTTAAAATTATTCAATCCCTGAACGGCGGGTTTTGATTTTGTTGTGTCACCTGTAATTTTTGTGTGGATAATTGTAATTTTAGCTGTCCAGCGATCGCCAAAGTTATACCTGACCACTCCGCCAAAAGCCGGTTTGGGCATTACGAACGGAGCCCCCGGAACAAGATCTCCATTGTAATAGGAATATCCCCCTGACAGACCTGCCTCCAAGGTGTTATCCTGGGCTTGCAAAACCAGCGGGAAAATCATTCCTGCAATAACAAGTATGAAAACCGATTTATTGGATATGGATAAAGACTTTGTCATTTGTATGTTTGTCCCTGATTTTGAGTGGCAAATTTATCATTTTTTTACAATCCCTGCCTGTTTAATTTCGACTATCTACACCCCACAATAATTTTTCGCGGATAGTGGAAAAAAAGCTTTGTTCCGGCATTTGAACCAGGTTAATTCTAAAGTTACATTTATTAATAATTATCTCTTCTGTTTTGTTAATCTGACGCTGGCGCGAATCCAGCGACAACAAATATTTTTCTTCTCTGCCTTCTATTTTTATACGAATTTCACTGTTGTCCTGAATAACGATAGGACGTACGGTTAAATTGTGTGAAGCAATGGGCGCAATGACAAAATTTTCTGACCCTGGTGTTAAAATAGGACCTCCAACACTCATAGAATAAGCTGTAGAGCCGGTGGGTGTGGCAATTATCAGCCCGTCACCCCAGTAAGTATTCAAAAAAAGCCCGTTTACATATACATGAATAGTAACCAGCGATGTATTGTTGTTACGATAAATGGTTAAATCGTTTAATGCAAAGTTTAATTTACCAAAGAGGTTTCGGGGTTTCTCCAGTTTCAATAGTGTTCGCTGGTCGAGCGTGTAATTACCGGCATAAATATAATCAATGGCTTTTCCCATCTCGGCCTTCGATACACTGGAAAGAAACCCTAACCTTCCCAGATTAATACCCAAAATGGGAACGCCCAGATTTTGGATATAAGGTATGGCATCCAAAAGAGTACCATCGCCGCCAATAGAAAACAAAAAGTCAAGGTTTTCAATATCCTTTGAATAACTGAAGACCCCGGGTTTTTTTACAAAATTGATGTGGCTTTTTATGCGGTCGTAATAGTTTTTATATACGCAAACCTGCGTCCCTTTCCGATAAAGTTCATCAAAAAGTTGTTGGACATAAGGCGTTTGTTTTGGATCAAACTGTTTACCAAAAATAACAATTTTCATGCAAAATGGTCTTGTTTATGTGCAAATGTAGGTTAAAAAATAATAATTTAGCGCAAGTTTGTTTTGCCCGCTACCGGAAAAAGCACAATAAAGAATAATTATCATCTCTGTGATGTCGGTGTTCTAGGCTATTGACGTTGCCATAGACAAAAAACCGGGGAAAAAGCAGAAATGATTTTTTAACTTTTTTTTGCTTTTGCCATTGGCTGTTGTTAAAAAATAATCCATGAAGAAACTGATTGTTTTGGTTATTGCTGTTTTTTTTGTTCAGTTACTGGAAGGTCAGCAGGTACGTGTTGACAGCCTGTGCCAGAAGGCTTACGGCGAAATAATGTCGCTTCGGTTTGTGCCTGCCCAAAAAATGTTAAAAGCGGAAAAACAGCTTTATCCCGAAAATGTGTATGTTGATTATCTGGAAAATTATATGAATTTTCTTCATGTCTTTATTGGTGAAAACCAGTCTCTTTTTAATCGGCTTAATGATAGTTATGATAAACGGTATAACCGGATAAAACAGTTGCCTGACAGCAGCCGGTATAAAAACCTGCTGCTGGCCAATATGAATCTTCAATGGGCTTTTGCCCGGCTAAAGTTCAGACAATTTTTCTCTGCTGCCTGGGAAATGAACCGTGCTTACCGGATGCTTACAGAGAACGTACAACGTTTTCCGGATTTTGTCCCTGCCTACATCACCATGGGCGTTTTGCATGTTATGATTGGTTTGGTTCCCGATAAATACAGTTGGATGTTAAAAATAATTTCCATGAAAGGAAGCGTGGAACAGGGGAAAAGCGAGATTTATACAGCGCTTGACAACGCATTAAAAAATCCGGCTACTGCCTATTTGCGCGATGAAGCTCTTTTTTATCTTGGATTTATTGAACTTAATCTCTCACCAAACCCCAAAGCACTTGATAAGCTCAGGGTGTATCTGAATAAAACCAAAAACGATAATCTGTTGCTAGACTTTCTGAAAGTAGATATCCAAATGCGCTATGGCCATAATCAGGCCGCTTTACACCTGTTGAATAACCTCCCGGGCGGGACGGATTATTTCCCGTTTTATTATCTTTATTATTTAAAAGGAGAATGTTATCTGCGTAAGCTTGAATCTGATTCGGCAACAATATCTTATCAGTATTTTTTAAAACATTTCGAAGGGATTAATTACATAAAAGATGCATGGCGCAAGCGGGCATGGGCAGTTTTGTTACAAAATAACCCCAGAGGATATCAAATACTTATGGATTCGGTGAGGGTGTATGGCTCTACAGAAGTTGGTGCTGATAAAGAGGCAATGAGAGAGGCTAATTCGGGTGTTATTCCAAACATAAGCCTTCTCAAAGTTCGTCTGTTGTTTGATGGTGGCTATTATGCCCGGGCCAAAACAGTTCTTGATACTATGAATACACGTTCTTTGACCAAAGATGAACAAACGGAACGAATTTACCGGTATGCGCGTATTGCTCACCGACAAATGAATATTACACTGTCGAAAAATGAATACCGGCAGACACTTTCTGTGGGGAGACTTTCCCAGCGCTATTTTGCTGCTAACGCCGCTTTGAAACTTGGCGAAATTTATGAGTCAGAAGATAGCTTGTCTTTGGCTAAAACGTTTTATGAAAAATGTCTAAATCTAAATTTCACTGAGTATAAAAACAGTATCCGGGGTAAGGCCAGAGAAGCGCTGTCAAGAATTCAGGGAAACTAATAGCGCTTAAACATTCACGATATGCAGGGATTGTGTATTCCACTTCGTTTAATCGACTCCTTTCGTTGTATAACAGGCATTTCCCTTTCTGTGGCTATTGTCAACAAAGCTGTTGTGCTAAAATATCCGGCTTATTATTAAACCTGTACGCAATGCAATATATTGTTTTATGACCAGGGAGATATGCCTGGCGCGTTTAGGTTTAATGGTTATCTTAAAAAAATACGGCTTTTGCCGTCTAACGGGCTGTATTCTTTTGTTTGGTTACCATAGGATAGCGGCTGGGGCGATGATACCTGATAATTCCAAAACGATATTTTATACTGACAGAAGTAATATTGTACACATCATAAGGAAATCCGGATCGCACCAAATCCATATAATCAGAATTAACTCCACGGTTGGCCGATTCGATTGAAACAGACCACTGGTTATTCATTCTGAAATCAATACCCAAACCCAGAATCAAAATTCCTTCGGTTTTATTTCCACTCTTTTTTATTTGTTTGGCAGGATTTAGGGTGTACAAATTTGTGTTATAAAAAACCAGTCCGATTCCTGCTACCAGATATGGTTGTATAACCCGGTTGTTCCGGTTTTTTCCAAAAAAATTTCCCGGATACAAAACGCCACTGAGACTCAGTTCTTTATAGCGGCTTTCCATACGATGGTTTCCGTTCTTTTGTCTTCCCGCAAGTTTTCCGGCCAAAGCTGTACCCCGTAATCCGAAAATTTCAGAAAATCGACGTCCAAATGAAATGCCTGAAGCAAAACGCCATTCTCCCTGCGCCGGAGCAAACCTGTAATACTTTACATCTCCCATAAAAACAGATGGCCCGAATGCAACACCTCCTTCCCAATATCTCAAATGTCCCTTCCTTGTTTCATTGCCTTCTGCTTGTGCTTGTAATAGCACCGGGATGATGAGGAGGAATATTAAAAGAAAACCTGTCTTGTTTTTAGGCATAACAAAAGCAATAAAATATGAGTTAAAAAAAATGTCTTATATGGATTTTATGTATAAAATATTCCTTATACAAATACAAAGTTAATAATAAAAAGGGCCTCTGCTGTATTTTGCCAAAAAATTTCAAATAAATACCCTGTCAGCTTTCAATTTACCTTTTCCTTTAACGGTTTATTTGCCGGAAAGGCACAAAAAAAACAGAGATATTCGCCATTTTGATATTTTGAAATGTACCCGGTTATTGTCTCAGCTGCCTGTTGAAGAGTTTCTCAGACAACAGGTAAGTTTTCCCTCTTTAAACGTTTAAATTTTCCTGCCATTTTTCAATTTCTTCCACCTGGACAGCTGGAATATTGAGCTTGTTTTTTTTGCGATAGCCATTGAGTTTTTGCTGAATGGCTGTAGCTTTCATTTCCGCAAGATCCCCAGGACTGGCAAAGCCTGCTTTAATGACGTATTCTGCCCATGCAGGATTCATCCCCACTGCTGTAAAATCTTCCGGACCATAGGTTTTTACCGGTTTTTCAGGTCGCATTTGTGGAAAAAGTAACACTTCCTGAATGGACAGCTGGTTTGTCAGAAGCATTACCAGCCGGTCGATACCGATGCCCATCCCCGACGTGGGCGGCATGCCGTATTCCAAAGCCCGCAAGAAGTCATAATCAATATACATGGCTTCGTCATCGCCTTTTTCGGCCAGTTTTACCTGTTCCTCAAAGCGTAGCCGTTGATCGATGGGGTCGTTAAGTTCGGTATAAGCATTGGCCAGCTCTTTACCGTTGACCATCAGCTCAAAACGTTCTGTTAATTCGGGGTTATCACGGTGTCTTTTACACAAAGGAGACATCTCTACAGGATAGTCGGTTATGAAGGTAGGTTGCAGGTAGTTTCCTTCGCATTTTTCACCAAAAATTTCATCAATCAGTTTTCCCTTTCCCATGGATGGATCTGTTTCTATTTCCAATTTATTACATACTTCGCGTAAACCGTTTTCATCCATTTCGCTCACATCGATTCCCGTGTTTTCCTGAATAGAATCCAGTATGCTGATCCGTTTAAAAGGTGCTTTGAAGTCAATAACGTTTTCTCCAACCTGAAGGTTTGTTTTACCATGCAGGTCAAGGACAATTTTTTCTATCATGGCCTCAGTGGTTTCCATCATCCACAGGTAGTCTTTGTAAGCCACGTACATTTCCATTTGTGTAAACTCCGGATTGTGAAAGCGGTCCATCCCTTCGTTACGAAAATCTTTGGCAAACTCGAAAACACCTTCGTACCCGCCTACGATAAGGCGTTTCAAATAAAGCTCGTTGGCAATTCGCAGATAAAGCGGAATATCCAGTGCGTTGTGATGGGTGATGAACGGACGTGCTGCAGCTCCTCCGGGAATAGGTTGTAAAATGGGAGTTTCCACCTCCAGATATCCTTTATCGTTCAAAAATTCCCGCATGGAACGCAGAATCTGAGCCCGTTTCATAAAAATATCGCGCACTTTTTCGTTGACCACTAAATCAACATAACGCTGGCGATACCGTTGGTCCGGATCCGTGAAAGCATCGTAAACCTTACCCTCTTTTTCTTTAACAACAGGCAACGGACGCAGCGATTTGGCCAGAACAGTAAATTCTGTAACATGAACAGTAATCTCGCCCATTTTTGTAATGAAAACGAAACCTTTTATTCCAATAAAATCGCCAATATCAAGCAGCCGTTTAAACACAATGTTATACATGGTTTTATCTTCGCCCGGGCACACATCATCACGCTTAAAATAGAGCTGAATACGGCCTGTGGAATCCATAAGCTCGGTAAATGAAGCTGCCCCCATAATCCGGCGACTCATAATTCTTCCTGCCAGGCTTACTTCCTGAAACAGGCTGTTATCTTTGGGAAATTGCTCCAAAATTTCATTGGCATAAGCATTAACCTTGTAAGCGGCCTGCGGATAAGGGTTAATCCCTAACTTTTTCAATTCGTCCAAAGCATTACGCCTGACAATTTCCTGTTCACTCAACTGCTGCATCGATTTTCTGTTTAAAATTTTTTGCAAAGATAAAACTTCTGTGGGACGCCTGGATGTTTGGATATGGGATGTTTGAATGCTTGGATATATTGTGGTGATAAGATTTGATTTGTACGAATCATCGTATGATTAATCCTGATTATCGCCTGGCAATTGCCTGGCAATCGTTTGACTATTGTTTGGCCACTGTTTAGCAATATCTGACCATTGTCTGACTATCTTTTTCTCTCAATCCGCATTTTTTCTAACTTTGTAACATGGCAAAAACGAAAACAACATACTTCTGTCAGAATTGTGGATATCAGGCTTCCAAATGGTTAGGAAAATGTCCGGCCTGTGGTGAATGGAACACGTTTGTGGAAGAGGTGGTTAGTAAGACTGAGAGCAAAAAACACGGGATTAAAAAGGGAGAGAAAAAACCAAAGCCCGTTCCTGTTTCACAAATCACATCAGAAAAAGAAGAGCGTATTGATACCCGGAACAAAGAACTTAACCGGGTGCTTGGCGGAGGACTGGTCAGTGGTTCTGTAGTACTCATAGGCGGAGAGCCGGGTATCGGGAAGTCCACCTTGCTGTTACAAACAGCGCTGAATATGAAAGAATCGCGTGTTTTGTATGTTACTGGCGAAGAGAGTCAACAACAGATAAAAATGCGTGCCGACCGGATTGGAACAGCAAACGATTCCTGTTTTATTCTGAATGAGACTTTTACTACCGATATTTTTAAGCAAATTGAAGCCACAGAACCCGATATTTTGATTATAGATTCTATTCAAACACTCTATACCGATACGCTGGAATCGTCACCGGGAAGTATTTCGCAAATTCGTGAAACAGCCGGCGAGCTGATGCGTTTTGCCAAAACTACGCATGTTCCGGTATTACTCATCGGACATATTACCAAAGATGGAAATCTGGCAGGTCCCAAAGTACTGGAACACATGGTAGATACCGTTTTACAGTTCGAGGGTGACCGTCATTACGGCTTTCGGATATTGCGCTCCATGAAAAATCGTTTTGGCTCCACATCAGAACTGGGAATCTTTGAAATGCATACCGGCGGACTACGTGAGGTGAGCAATCCCAGCGAAGTTTTACTCTCGCAACGCGATGAAGCTACCAGTGGCGTGGCCATTGCTGCCATGATTGAAGGACAGCGCCCCATGTTGGTGGAAACACAGGCGCTGGTTACAAATGCTGCTTATGGCACCCCGCAGCGCTCTTCCACGGGTTTCGATTTGCGTCGTATGAATATGCTGTTGGCCGTACTGGAAAAGCGGAGTGGGTTTAAGCTGGGAAGCAAGGATGTGTTTCTGAATATTGCCGGTGGAATCCGTGTAGATGACCCCGCCATCGACCTCGCCGTGGTCGCAGCCATACTCTCCTCCTCCGAAGA
>WFNG01000238.1 GCA_015488735.1 Bacteroidales bacterium
TGGGTGCCGACATGCATACCCTGCGGCAGATATTCCTGCGTCAGGGAATACTCATTAGCCTGCTGAGTGCATTTTCGGGATTGCTCATTGGTTTTGTGATTTTGTGGTTACAACAGCGTTTTGGCCTGGTGCGACTGGGGTCGGGAAACGGCGGTTTTATCATTGATGCCTATCCGGTGCAAATGCGACTCCTTGATTTTGTGTATGTCTTTATCACTGTGTTCGTTATAGGCCTTGTCGCCGCCTGGTATCCGGTACGTTTTCTGTTGAAAGATTACAAAAATATTAAGCTGGGTTAGCCTGTAAATTTTCTGAATATAATTGGCTAAATGAATAAAAATGGTGTCAAAACCCCGGATTTCTTCCTTCTTTTTGCAAAGCCGACAGATAATAAAGGAGACTTGCAGTGCCATCCAACGTGGGTTCGTTGGTTGAATAATCACCCCAATCATCGTGATAAACAGCTATATGGGATTGAAATGGTTTAAACGCATCTGGTTTGGAGAGTTTTATCCCCTTCAATTGGTTATAAATACTGGCGTAAACAGGGCCGTCTACAAGGCCGCCGGGTATTTGTATGTGGCCCACAACCCAAAAAGAGGAGTGTGGGTCTTTCGGAGATATGCCCTTTTTTGGAAAATCAATGATCATGCTTGTCCCCCACGGATTACAACCAAAAAGCCAGTCACGCAAAGCGGCTTCCATTGGAAGATATGTCGGGTCTTTGGTTAATTCGTAATAAAGATGACATTGCGTAACCATAGCTGAAACAAGATTGTTTGAACACCAGATAAACGGGATACCGATTAAAAAAGGGTTGGTTTTTGCCCGTTGATAAACCCGGTTAATGCCTTCTTTCAGGAATTGGATAAACTGGTTATCAATGGCCTTATCCGGTATGGAAGAAAGATAATAATGTCCTAAATTTATAAACGGGTACCATTCGTAGTGTCGTGCAGTATCAGCACCCATCCATGGCTTTACGGGTTCTCGTTTTCCAAAGCGGACGGCTTCCTGTAAATATTTCTTCTTTCTTGTGATTTTATATAACTGAACAGCTGCCAGCTCCATGTCGTCTACCCAGTCTTGTTCCTGGTAATAATAGGGTGCAGTACAAGGTGCCGTTTGGCAAACGCCCGGATGTTGTAAACCATATTTGAAAGCATCTATGGCTTTTTGTTTTATTTTTTTGGCGAACTTCGGATAATATTTTCTTAAGACCTGGTACCCCATAGCAAATGCGGACGCAAATTTTCCGGCAGTAGAAGCAATGCCTGTAGATTGGTTTTTATATTTAAATAGTCCTTGTGGTTTCCCGGTGCAATAATAAACAGGTCGTTCGAGCCCTATTCCGTAATGAACGGAATCTTTATCTGGCAGTCGAAAACCTATATGATCTCGATCGTCGGCAACCTGATTGAACATAACCCCTTTACGGGGGTTCATTTTTACCAGCCAGTCGAGCCCCCATTTGGCTTCATCCAATACATCCGGAATGCCGTTTGAACCGGGGTTCCCGTTCGCCGTGAAATGGTCTCCGAACGAGCCCGGATTTTGCTGATAGGCAAACATCATTTGGAAAGCTGCTGTTGCTGAAGTGGTAACATACCTTAAATAATCTGAGGCATCATGCCATCCGCCTACCACATTGATAAATGTTGAATCATGGGGAGGGTCATACAGGATAAAGCCATCATGAGTGTGACAGGAATCCTGGAGTACCGGGTTGTAACCGCATTGTTGTTCCCGAAGGTATTTTAGCAAAAAATCAGCTGCTCCGTTGTACACTTTGTCTCCGATTTTAAATTTTGGTGAATGTGTGTTGGAAGCTTTAATATAATAGGTGCCTGTTTTTTTAAATCCCGAAAAGTTCAGCCTGAAAGTAGCCTTAAAAGGTCCGTATGGGCCGTAGGGGTGTATTTTATCCGATTTCCAAACCACTTTACCGGTAAAGGCATTGCAAATTTCAAATTGTTTGAGGGCAATGTCCTGCTTACTACAAAACACAGCTGCTTTTATTGATTGCGGCAAATATCCGAGTTGGTTTATTCTTATCCAGTTTTGGGAAAAAATTGTTGAGGTGAAGAAGATCAGGAAAATGAAGATTATGGTTGTCTTTAAATATTTCATGAATTTAAATTTTTGTACGGTAGATCTACTTTTGCGCTGGTGATCTTGGTTGCATAAATTATTTTTTTTCGATTTTTTGTGTAAAAAACATGGAAAGGAAAAAAGAAATTACTCTTTATTTTTCTTTTTCTGAAATCTATAGATCTGTTGAAGAAGATGATGATTTAAAGCTCTCAGGTCAAAAAAAGCGATACCGTCAGCACCTCCTTTTATAGCAGCTTTCATGGCTTTTGTCAGCCTGTTTCCTTTTTTCAAAGCCGGTAGAAAAAGTCCGGTAAAGATTTTGGAGTTTCTTCCTACCGCTTTTTTATCGATTCTTGAA
>WFNG01000239.1 GCA_015488735.1 Bacteroidales bacterium
ATCCGATACAATGAGTCCGCGAGCCTGTTCAAAAGACATGATACCGGGAGGAACAATCTTTTTTATGAAAACAATACTGACCTTATTTTCAACTTCTGAAGGGACAGGCTTTGAAAGGCCAGTTTTCCACGAAATACCTTCCACAAGCCTGTTGTCGCCCTTTTGGAAAGTTCCGCTGTCGGCTTCTATTCCTTTTATCCCTACCTTATGTTTCCGGATAACCTGCATAAGTTGCTCTTTATTTGGGGTGTGGTTCAGCAACGAATCCATTTTGCCCAGATACTGCTTCGGGCAGGAAAAAATAAAAGCGTTGGCTTCTTCCCCATGTTTATATTTAGAGCGATGCTCCTGATAAAAGTTTTGTAACCCTGTTGTATCTTTCATGGCTTTCGTCCAAACCATTTTATCCATCAGATTGAAAAGCAAAATACCATCATGGTATTCATTCATAAGCGCTTTAAAATCAGGATAAAAATCTTCGAGATGGTTATTTTCATATTGCAGACAATTACCATTGACAAACTGTTTAAACAGATGGTTCAGCATCAGGGATTTATCATGGTACAATTTTTCGTGCTGATGCTGTTGAATATATCGGGCAAAATCCTGCTGAGAATAGGTTTTCGGCTCATTTTTACCAATTTCCATAAGTGTATGATTCCACGATCCATGCAAACTGTCTGCATTAAATTTCCCTGTCAAAACGGAAGGCCCCACAGCATTGAACAGTGCCTCTTTGGCATTCTGATATATCCTCAGGTTATTATCTTTTTTTATTTTAGCCAAAACAGCATCTTTGCTTTTCTCAGCCCGCTGGTCACTGGCCACCCGCTCTTTCAGTTTGGGTTGCTCCTGGGCAAAACTTCCCGGCCGTTTCCGGCTGATGAGCTTTATAATATGGAAACCGTAAACTGTTTGAAATGGTTTTGAAATTTCACCGGGTTTCAGCTTATCGATTTGTTCAACAAACTGAGGTACAATACGACCGGAAGTAAATTTAGGCAATCTCCCTCCATTATCTGCGGAACCACGATCCTCCGAATATTTTTTGGCAGCCTGTTCGAAAGACATACCGTCTTTAATTTTCTGATAAATGTTCTGAATCTTTTTTGCTTTCGCAATGGAATCGGCAGGTGTAAAACCGGGTTTCAACGCCACAAATATATGTTCTACCTGAGCTACACCCATGGCCGGTCTTTTATCGGTAACCTTTATCAGATGATAACCATAGCGGGTACGAATGGGTTCGGAAACGCTATCTACAGGTGTTGTATATGCCGCTGTCTCAAATGGATACACCATACTGAAAACCGTAAAAAATCCTAAATCACCATGGTTTCCCCGTCGGCCACGCTGTCTGCCCGGGATGGCTTTTTGATCTCTTGCCGAGGGATCTTCCGAGTACATTGTTGCTGCCTGATTAAAATTAAGGCCATGCACAACCTCCGATCTTATCTTTTCGATTTTATTCCATGCTTTCAACGTATCTGCCGGACTGGCATCCGGACTTACCCGGATAAGAATATGGCTGGCCCGCACATCATATTTCATGCGGTTGTATGCTTCTTTAACCAATGAATCGGTCACTCTTTTATCCACAAAATAAGGACGGGCAAGTTGCTTTCGGTAGCCTTTCAACTCCCTTTTAAAAGCAGGAACAGTATCCATTTTCAATTTCTCTGCTTCCAGCACTTTCAAACGAAAGTTGATATAAAGTTGCAGGTAATTTTTCAGGCTGGTGGTGTCATCACCTTCTGTACCATTTTTATTATAAACCTTCATGAAATTTCCAACAGTAACTTTCTGCCCATCAATATTGAGCAGTTCCTTTTTCATCAAGGATTTCTGTGCATAAACATTTATAGTAATAAAAATAAATGCTGCAAAAAACCAGAATTTTCTCATAATTTTCCGTGTTGTTTATCCTTTTCTGCTGTAATTAGGTGCTTCGCGGGTAATGGTAATATCGTGGGGATGGCTTTCGGCCACGCCGGCAGCCGTTATCTTAATAAACTTTGCCTTTTGCAGGTCGCTGATGTTGCGCGAGCCGGTATAGCCCATCCCTGCACGTAATCCGCCTATCATTTGCAAAACAACTTCCGACAAAGTACCTTTGTAAGGGACACGGCCTACAATGCCTTCGGGGACCAGTTTTTTGATATCATCCTCCGTATCCTGAAAATAGCGGTCTTTGGATCCTTGTTGCATGGCTTCTACCGACCCCATGCCGCGGTATGATTTATATTTTCGTCCATCGAAAATAATAGCTTCCCCCGGCGATTCGTCCACACCGGCAAACAACGAGCCTGCCATGATACAATCGCCTCCGGCAGCTATGGCTTTCACAATATCGCCCGTGTAACGGATACCACCATCGGCAATGACCGGTACGCCGGAATCTATCAGCGCCCGGGCTACATTATTCACTGCCGTAAGTTGCGGAACGCCAACACCGGCAACAATACGTGTGGTGCAAATGGAGCCAGGCCCGATACCGACTTTGATGCCATCGGCACCTACCGCCAGCAAATCCAATGCCGCCTCGCGGGTAGCCACATTACCCACCACCAAATCAATTTCAGGATATTTTTTCTTCACCTCCTTAGCCATTTTAAGCACACCTTCAGAGTGCCCGTGTGCCGTGTCCACAACAATGGCATCCACACCGGCATCTACCAGTGCGGAAACCCGCTGCATGGTGTCAGCAGCAATACCCACTGCAGCAGCCACCCGCAACCGTCCTCTTTTGTCCTTGCAGCTGTTGGGATGGGCTTCAATTTTTATGATGTCTTTGTAAGTAATAAGCCCTATCAATTTAAAGTCGTTGTTGACCACCGGAAGTTTTTCGATCTTAAACTCCTGTAATATCTGTGCAGCCTCTTCAAAATTGGTAAATTCAGTAGTAGTAATCAGGTTTTCCTTTGTCATAACTTGCTGAATAGGCTTCTCCATGGCTCTCTCAAAGCGGAGGTCACGGTTGGTTACAATACCCACCAACTTATTTTTTTTGTCCACGACAGGAATACCTCCAATACTGTAATCACGCATCATGTTCAGCGCATCGATCACGCGGGCGTTGGCACTCAGTGTTACCGGGTTCAGGATCATGCCGTTTTCAGCGCGCTTCACTTTTTTAACCTCAACAGCCTGCTTCTCGATACTCATGTTTTTATGAATTACACCGATGCCGCCTTCCTGCGCCATGGCAATAGCCATTTTTGACTCGGTAACCGTATCCATGGCGGCCGAAACAATGGGAATTTTTAATTCAATATTTCTGGAGAAGCGTGTGGTAAGGTCGGTTTCCCGGGGTAAAACCGAGGAGTGAGCGGGCACCAGGAGCACATCATCGTAGGTGAGTCCTTCGCCTAAAAATTTTTCATTATCCATGGCCGTGGAGAAGATTTAAAGTTTATGCAAAACTATCAAAAATCCGGTATCCCCAGAAACGCTTTTTTTGCGAAAATATTTTTTAACAAGTTTTAACGGAAAAAAGTGGATTTTTCAGGGAACGAAGGATTTCAAATCCCTGATACTTATAACATTTTAGTTGCAAACCCGAATGGCCCTTTTCATCACTGCCTTTTCCATTATGCCTCCTTTTGGCAGCCTTTGTGTCCCGTAATGATTAAGAAATTAATGTACCTTTGTTCTATGGATAGAATCACCCTGTTTGCCGAAGTCTTACTTCCCCTGCCCATTCCCGGAACATTTACTTATCGCGTCCCTTTTGCGCTGAATGATGCGGTAAAACCAGGACAGCGCGTTTCGGTACAGTTTGGCAGCCGCCGGGTTTATGCCGGATTGGTAACGGAACTCCACGAACGTCCGCCACAAAAAGGTATCCCAAAGTACATTCTGTCCATTCTGGATGAAAAACCCATTGTCAATGACATACAATTTCTTTTCTGGAAATGGATAGCCGGATATTACATGAGTACTTTGGGCGAAGTTATGGGCGCAGCACTGCCTTCGGCTTTCAAACTGAGCAGCGAGTCAAAAATCATTTTGTCACCCCAATTTATCCCGGACAAAGAAACACTAAATGAATCCGAATACCGGGTTACCGAAGCGTTAATGCAGGGAAAAGGATTGACCATCAAAGAAGTTACCGCCATTGTCGGCTATCAGAAAGTACTGCCGTTGTTGAAAACTATGATTGAACAGGGACTCATCGCGATGGAGGAAGAGCTGAAGCAGCAGTATAAACCCAAGAAAACCAAGATGGTTCGCCTTTCACCGGAATATTTCGAAGAGAAAGCGTTACAGGAGCTCATGGATCAGCTGGGGAAAAGAGCTCACAAACAACTGGAACTGCTTATGGGCTTTCTCACCCTGGCAGGCTTCCCCTTGAAAGAGAATTTTACGGTATCGAAAGTCGAACTCCTGGCGAAAACCAAAGTGAGTGATGCCGCTTTAAAAGCCATGACCGACAAGAAAATTTTCCTTCTTAAAGAAAAAATCATTAGCAGGTTTACAGCGGAGAACAACAAAATTCAAGATTCTTTTGCGCTGAGTACCAGCCAACAGCAGGCTTATGATGCTTTAAAAATTCAAATGCAGGAGCATCTTGTAGTACTGCTGCATGGTGTAACTTCCAGCGGTAAAACAGAGGTGTATATTAAGCTAATGGAAGATGCACTGAAAGAGGGAAAACAGGTGCTATATCTGTTGCCCGAGATAGCCCTCACCACACAAATCATCAACCGCCTGCGGAAACATTTTGGAGACGAAATCGGTGTTTATCATTCGCGATACAACCAGAACGAACGAGCGGAAGTCTGGGAAAATATTGCCGGTATTCAACAGGAAGGTGTACACAAACCTTACCGTATTGTTTTAGGACCACGTTCGGCCATGTTCCTACCCTATGAAAACCTGGGGCTTGTGATCATAGATGAAGAACATGACAGCTCGTACAAGCAATTTGATCCGGCACCCCGTTACAATGCCCGCGATGCTGCCATATATCTGGCCGGACTTCATGATGCCAAAGTGGTGCTGGGTTCCGCCACCCCGGCTATCGAGACTTATTTCAATGCAAAAAACGGAAAATACGGTTTTGTCTCTCTGGCCGAACGTTTTGGCGGAATGAAAATGCCGGAGATAAAAGTGGTGAGCATGAAAGAGGAAAAAAGAAGACGGTTGCTGAAATCGCATTTTACCTCTGTGCTGCTGGATCACCTCCGGGAGGCATTGGAGAAAAAACAACAGGCCATCCTGTTTCAAAACCGGCGGGGGTTTTCGCCACGAATTGAATGCGAAGAGTGCAACTGGATTCCACAATGTAAAAACTGCGATGTCACCATGACGTATCACAAGAAACAGGAATTGCTGAAATGTCATTATTGTGGCTATTCGCGGCCCGTTCCCGCTGTGTGTGAAGTTTGTGGCAGTCCGCACCTCGTCATGCAGGGGTTTGGGACAGAAAAAGTGGAAGAAGAGCTGGCCATGATTTTGCCCGATGCCAAAATTGACCGAATGGACCTGGATACCACACGGTCTAAAAATGCTTTCCAACGTATTATTTACAATTTTGAAAACCGGAAAACAGATATTCTAACCGGAACACAAATGGTTACCAAAGGGTTGGATTTCGATAACGTACAGGTGGTAGGGATATTGAGCGCTGATAATATGCTCAGCTTCCCCGATTTCAGGGCACATGAACGGAGCTTCCAAATGATGGAACAGGTAAGCGGACGCGCAGGAAGGAAAAACCATCAGGGAGTCGTTATTATCCAAACCTGGCAACCGGCTCATCCGGTCATCCGCGACGTGGTAAACCATGATTTTGAAAATATGTACACGCGAGAGCTAGCAGAAAGAAACAGGTATAAATATCCACCTTATTACCGGCTGGTAATGATTAAGCTGAAACACAAAAAGCCGGAGGTTCTTAACGAAGCGGCAGCCGTGCTTGCCCGTGACCTGAAAGCCCGCTTTGGCAATCTTGTTTACGGACCGGAATACCCTATGGTTTCACGTATTAAAAATCTGTTTATTAAGCAAATTCTATTCAAAATTCCCCGTGACAAGCAGCAGGCAGAGAAAAAAAGACAGCTAAAACAACGGTTAGATACTTTTAAAACAGTGTCAAAATATAAATCCGTACGGGTGCAGGTGGATGTGGATCCACAATAAAAAAATCCCTGCAATTCGGAAACTACAGGGACCATTTTTAAAAATGTTTTGAATGGATTAGGACATAATCTCTTCAATAGTTACATAATCTCCTACCCTGCCTGTCATAGCTTCTACGTCGGTGTTGACCGGAAGAGTTTTCTTACCGGGACGCCAGCCTGCCGGACAAACCTCATCCGTCTTGTAGGCATGTTGGTGTGCTTCTATTTGGCGAATAAATTCTTTTACGCTGCGGCCTACCGGAGGAGCCTGTACTTCCTGCGCCATGACAATGCCATCAGGATTTACCAGGAATCTGCCACGAAGGGCAATTCCCAAATCCTCAATTAATACGCCAAACTTACGGGCTACTTCGCCTGTGGAATCAGCGCCAATGGTCATTTTAAGTCCTTTAAGCAAAGGCTCCGTTTCCACAAATCTTTTGTGGCTGAATTTGGTGTCGGTGGAAATAGCCAGCACTTCACAACCTAATCTGTCATGAATCTCGCCCAGACTGGCATTCATAGCTGCAATTTCTGTGGGACAAACAAAGGTAAAATCTGCCGGATAAAAGCAGATGACTGTCCATTTTCCTTTGAAATCTTCCGATTTAACATCTACATAATGCCCGGTAGCAGCATTAAAAGCTTCCAGCTTAAATTCGGGCATCGGTTTGAGTACTAAAACTCCGCTTTGTTCCATTTTATCTCTATTTTTAGTGTTAATAAATTAGTTTATATCCTCTTAACTTTCTTAAGAGGATTCTTCAAAGGTAAGAAAAAAATCGCCTAAGTTTCTGATTTTAATGTTTTTTAAGAAAAATCAATAAAGCTAAAGAATACTTCTGTGAAAGCGGGAAGAAAGCGGATTTCCGGAGAAATCCGCTTTCTTCAACCATTGGTGGTTTACGCTTTGTCAACCGATGTTTCGGGCTTTCCAAAGAAAGTTTTCTTGCAGAGGTCGATAAAAATGATAATCCCGCCCAGGATCATCATGCTGTCCGGAACAATCCGGAACCACATCCAGCCTCTGACGGCCATGCCTATAGTATAAAAGCTGCAGGGTGGTTTTATTTTCGGCTTTTTTTCTGACCTGGGTGACGGGCCTATGTTTGTGATTTTTTGTTTCCGGTAAACAACGGGATGTTTAACAAATCATCCCCATGCAAAACAACGAGGTGGCAATACGGGAAACCGATGTTAAACAGCCCTTTGCCGTAAATTCCGGTTACTTAAAACCGGATGCTGGCCCCTGCGCGTATGTTGAAAGGATTTCCTGGCGTATAGTGTAATTCAACCACCGGGTATTTTTCCCATTTCATACGGCTCTCGGTATCGAATTGTGCTTCGTTCCACTCGGTGTTAAATAAATTCTCAATGGTAACGGAAAAGGTGTATCTTTTCCAATGGTAGGCAGTGCCCAGATTGACAAGGGTATATCCCAGGGCGGTGACGGTATTGTCCTCGTTGGCCGGCCGGCTTCCGATGTGAATGGTTCGCAACGAAACATCAAAACCGTGGTAATTGGCCATGGTCAGTCCTCCCGTAAGGGTGAAATTGGGCGCCAGCGGAATGTAGTTGCTGCCTTCAGGAAGGCCGTTTATTCGTCCTCTCGAAAGCGTCATATCGGCATCGGCCCAAAGCCAACGGGTGATTTTTAAACGTCCTTCCACATCCAGTCCCAGTCGTTGTGTGGGATTGCTCAGCTCGGAATATCCTCCATCGCCTACATATACAAATTCCTTGTCGAGATACATATACCAGATGGCCAGTCCCAGGTTGAATCTCTTAAACAGTTCTGTTCTGATCCCTGTTTCGGCTCCATAAGCTCTGGGCATGGTTCCTGTAAATTGCTGTTTGGGGTCGAAATTGTGTTTTTTAAGCCAGCCGGCAATTTCCTGCTCCGTGTAGCCTTCCCTTCGCTTCACCTGTTCAATCTCTTTTGCTTTTTGCGTAAAAACCACATTGCGTGCATCGTTGGAGTGAAATCCTGTTCCGGCATTCAGATAAAGGTCTATGCCGACAGCCGGGCTGTAAACCACGTTGAACTTGGGGTTGAGCATGGCTTGTTGGGCATATCCGGATGCATGGGGAAGTCCGTTGGAAAGCGTGTCGTTGGCATTCCCCAAGTGGTCATCTACATCATAGGTAATGTAATCGCCCCGGAGTCCGACCTCGATACGCCAGTGTGAATTGAATATGATTTTGCTTTGTGCCCAAACGAACAGGTTGGTTTGGCTGATGCCGGCATTCGACAAGGCATTCATTCTTATTCTGTTCGGACTGTGCCACAGTGCCGTTTGAATCATGTCGTTACGGTAACCGGCACCAAAAGTATGTATCAGGATAAGCGACTTCTTTTTCTCGTGTATCCGGTAAGTGGCATTCAGTCCGCTAAGCCACCGGTTTTCGTTTTGTTCAATCATATCACCGTTTACGGTATCCTGTAAATAATAGGTGAAGTCAGAAAAGAGCTTAAAGGTGTAGTGGGTAAGATATCCCTGCACACGGAAAGTGTGGTTGTCTTGTTTTTGCCGGTAAGCCAGCGACATGTCCTGCCGCGAAGTGGTGCCGCCTTCCATGGGGTCCAGTGCTCCGAAACGGGAGATGACCCCGGCTTTTACCACGCGGTCCGGTACCTGTCCGGAAGCATTCCAGGCCGAATTAAATGCATTGATGGTAACGGTAAGCCGGCTTTGCTGGGTAATATTGATAAAGTATTTTCCAAACACGTTCAGCCGTTTTAAATCCTGTGGGTTTTCAAAAGGACCGTTCGTGGTGTAATACTGGGCGGCCAAAATACCGTTTTGACGAGCGTTTCCTTTTCCGGTTTGTATCAGGAGGGTGCTTTTCAGGGTGTTAAATTGTCCTATTTCCAGATGAAAACTGTTGCTTTTCAGGATATCCTTGGTGGTAAAGGCAATGGCGCCTGCTGTGGCAAAATCGCCAAACCGGGCAAAATACGGTCCTTTGTAAATGGAGAGATTCCCCACCAGCTCGGGGATAAGAAAATGCAGGTCGGCATACCCCTGTCCGTGTGCGTGGCTCACCATGTTCACAGGAATGCCATCTACCGAAATGTTCACATCGGTACCATGGTCGCAGTCGAATCCCCGCAAAAAGATCTGTTCGGCTTTGCCTCCGCCTGCATGTTGGGCTATGATGAGGCCGGGAACAAGTTTGAGCAAATCCTGCGACGATTTTACCGGCCGTAACTCCAGGTCGATGCTCCGTATGGCTTGCGAAGAGGCAATTGAAAAGGGGCGCCGGGCAGTAATGGTCAGGTCGTCCATGTTAAAAGCTGCGGGCTGCATCTTCACCGACAGGACTGTTGTATGGCCGGCCCTGATCTTCACCGGCTGTTGTATGGTTTTGTATCCCAAATGAGAAATGACCAGGGTGTAGATCCCGGCTTCAATGCCATGTAGCTGGAATCTTCCGCGTAAATCACTGGTGGTGCCTATCAGGCTCTTTGCAATGATAATGTTGGCAAATGAAATTTCATGACCGGTCTTTGCATCCGCAATAGTTCCTGAAACAGACCCCCGGGAGTGGGCTGATGCCGGGTGAATCAAAAATACGAGAGCCAACATAACTGCCCCCTTTTTTACGGTTTGTTTTAATGAAGTTGTTGTTACCATTTTAAAATTCGTATTACTTTGTGATGAAAAAAATTACAAACTCCCTGTTAACACAAGGGTTCCGTATTGAATTCCCTTGATTGAAATAAGCAGGTTGGCCAGTATTTCCAGTTCATCGGCTTTCCCTTTTACCGCCAGTGTTTCCAGGCAGTTTTCATGGTCGAGGTGCACGTGCTGAACAGACAAAATAAGAGGATGAAAATCGTGTTGCAGCCGGGTGGCCTGTGATTGGAGTTCCCTTTGGTGATGATTGTAAATTAAAACAATGGCACCGGCCATCTCTTTGTTCTCTTTCCGGTTTTTTTGAAGGGTGGCCTGTTGAATCAGGTAGCGGATGGTGCGCGACCTGTTGGGAAACCGGAGGCTGCGGGTCAGCTTGTCCAGTTTTTCCAGCAACTCTTTTTCAATTGAAATGCTGAATCGTGAAACGTACATAATATTAAATTTAAGAAGGACATATTTATCCGTGACAAAAATAATAATAGTGTTAAATGTTTCACAATAAGGGAGGAGGAAGATTGTTAATTTATTAACAATCTAAATAAGGGTGGGGCTATTTATGGCTTGGTAAAGCCGGTTTACTTCGGTTTTTTCCGGATGACAACATACACGTCCTCGTTGTCTTTTTTCATAAAATATTTTTCCCGGGCATATTTTTCCAGTTGGGTAGTGTCATATTTCAGGGCGTTGAGGGCACTTTTGTTTTTTTGAATCTCGGTTTGGTAAAAATGTTTTTGTTGTTCAAGGCGATAAATCTTGTTGGAAAGCCTCATCTGTTCCCTGAAACTGTCATTGTCGAAAAAAGCCATCCAAATAACGAATGCCAGCGCAGTGTAAAAATAGCGGTTGTTGATATATTTCAAAAAAAATTGTTTCATTCTGTTTACAAAAATAAAGGAATTGACAGCAGAAAAACCTTGGCTGAAAAAATTTTTACACGACGGTCTGTTAACAAACGAAGGAAGAGAAAAGTGTGTGGGCATCAACTTAGAAAAACGTTTTATTCTGTTTTGAATTGTTAAGGAAAAAACAGTTAATTTTGACCTGTGAAAAATTAAACACAAACAGAATGAAACAAAAATAGTTTATGCACATCCCAGATGGATATATTTCGCCAAAAGTTTTTGTGCCCTTTTATTTGTTGTTTATCCCATTATTTGTCAAAGGGATAAAAAAGTTGCGCCGGCAGTTAAACCAGGAAGTGTTGCCCCTTTTATCTTCATTAACCGCCTTATCCTTTATCCTTATGATGTTTAATATCCCAATTCCTGGTGGTACCAGCGGACATGCTTTGGGTACGGCGCTGATTGCCATTATTTTTGGGCCTTGGGCCGGATTTATGGCCATTTGTTTTGTGTTGATGTTACAAGCATTGTTATTTGGTGATGGTGGCATAACAACATATGCCATTAATGCCATTTCTATGGGTTATGTGGCCTCTTTTACAGGATATTATACCTATAAATTCCTGAAAAATAAAATTCCCGATAAACTGAATTATTTTTTTTCCGGGTGGTTGAGTATCGTATTGGCTTCGGCTGTTGTTGCTATTGTCCTGGGAATAGAACCTTCGGTTGCTAAAAATGCAAGCGGGGGACCTCTTTATTTCCCTTATGGGCTGAAGATTACCTTGCCGGCCATCGTGGGCTCTCACATGTTGTTTTTTGGAATAATCGAAGGTGTTTTTACGTTATTTGGGGTTTCCTATTTTAAACGTTACATAAATATTGAGCCGGGTTATGAAACCATTGGCCTTAAAAAAGGAGGGGCTGATATATTTTTGTTTTTCTTAGTAGTATTGCTCATATTATTGCTTGTGCCATTGGGATTAATCACTGAGAATCCGGCATGGGGCGAATGGGATTTAAGTTTCTTTCATGAAAAACTGGGATTTATTCCTCTGGGAATAAAACACTTTTCCGCACTTTATACAGCCCCACTATCCGGTTACACTTTACCGGGGATGAGCCCTGTAGCCTCTTATTACCTTTCGGCAATTCTGGCTGTTTTTTTTACTACCTTTATTTTTTATCTGTTTTCACGCAAAAGAAATGTCCTTTTTGATAAACTGTTCTTTATCAATTACCTGCTTGTAATATTTGCAGTGGTAGTTTCGTCAAACCTGTACTTTATCCTTACCTTACTAATTATTGCTTTTCTACTTTCGGGGAAAGATATTTTGCAGTTACTTTGGAGGGCACTGGCTGCTATTCTGGTTTTTAATCTATTGTCTTCCATTTATTTCATTGTAGATAAAGACTTTACAAGTTTGTTGATTTTCAATTTGCGCACATTCACTATCCTGTATTTTACTTTGCTCGCCGGGAAAAAGTTGAATGTGTTTGCCATTTTTAGTTTCTCCCCATTTATCAGTTATACATTGACATTGGCTTATAGCCAGATAATCAATTATTTGACAACATACGAGCAAATGAAACAGGCATTGAACAGCCGGACCGTACAAAAAATTTCATTATTGAACTCCTATCGTATTTTGGGATATCAGATCAGTTTATTTATAAAGAAATCCATAGAAAATTCAAAAGAAATCGTGCAGGCAATTAATTCAAGAAGTGTGATATGATTGAAGTGAAAAACGTCTATTTTAAATACGACAAAAAATTTATCATAAGAAAAGCCGGTTTTTCTGTGACAAAAGGTGAAAAGATTGCTTTGTTCGGCGTAAACGGCAGTGGCAAAACTTCTTTGTTAAAACTGTTGGACGGCTTGCTTTTTCCCCAAAAAGGTGAGATACAGTTTGAAGGGCAAAAGCTTACCAGGCGTGCTTTAAAAGATAAAGATTTCAGAAAGAAATTCAGGACTTCAGTGGGATTATTGTTTCAAAACCCTGATGTCATGTTATTTAACCCAAGCGTCTATGAAGAATTATCTTTTGGATTAAAACAACTTCGACAGAGCAATCCGGATGAGAAAATACATTATTGGGCCGAAAAACTTAGTTTGACAAAATTATTAGACAAGTCGCCCGTAAAGCTGAGCGGTGGTGAAAAACAGCGGGTCGCATTGGCCTCTATCCTGATTTTAGAACCAAAACTTTTGCTTTTGGATGAACCATTTTCTTCACTGGACCCGAGAGCCACAGGCTGGCTGATCGATTTCCTTCATTCTTTGGATTCTACCCTCGTTATGGCCTTGCATAACATGGAATTAGCAAGAGAAATTGCCGATCGGATTATTGTTCTTTCCGAAAATCACGAGATAATATATGATGGTGAAATCAACGACTTTGCCAATAACAAAGATGAATTGACAAAAGCCGGTTTATGGCACCGGCATTCAGGAAAGGATCCCCATTTCCATAATTTCTAAACAGAATTCCTTTTCTGACAGGAAGATGCCGGCTATTCATCTGTTTAACAACACCATTGAAAAAAACCTTGGCGACACGAGAAATATCGTCTATTGCAGGTTCTATGTGAAATTTGTAGCTGATGAACAAAAACCTAGCTTAAACGCGAAAGCCGGAAGCAAGCAGCCCCCGTTTGTCCACTACCCCGGGAATCATTTCTTAAACATTTGGTATAAACAGATCATCAATTTTATGTTCATTAAAGCTTCTCAACCTTATTTAGCAACATCTTTAAGCAGTCCGTTTTCAAACAAAACCAAGGCGTTTTCTCCATATAACTGCGGTAAGCATCACCAAATTTCCGGATAGCTTCCGGTTCTTCTATCCACTTTATCATCAGTAGCATAAAAACGACCTCAAGCGGGGCAATAAGTAAAACGAAAGAAGGTGAGCCGGCAAGAAAGGCAAAAGAAAACGGAAATAATAATAACCCCAGATGCATGGGATGACGCATGTAATGATAAACGCCCTTTACTACCAACCGATTTGTTTCCATACGTGGCAAATCGCCTGATCTGCCATATTTTGCCAAAGTACGTCCCGTATTACGGCTAATAGTCATTACCAGTTTTAGTAAACCAAGTCCAATGATAAAACTGATAAGATGGAGCCATAAACTTCCATAAAGGTACGGAAACAGGTGGCTATCGAGCAAAAAACCGCCCCAAACACCGCCTGCCAGCATAATAAACCAAACTAATATTCTTACCGTTGCTTTCATATTAGAGAAAATATTTTGTCAAAAATACGAGATTTTCATTTTAAAAAAATTTTCTCTCGCACTTCCATAAAATAACAAAACCAATACAAAGTAAAAATATTTTATATTAAATTGGTCTAAATTAAAAATAACTTTTTATTTTTGCTGTGATTATATTCACGTCTAATATTTTAAAAATGAAGATAAATACAAACACAGTAGCGGAGATAGCCTATACCATAATGCTTGATGGTCCCAATGGAACGCTCATAGAATATGCAGATGAAGATAACCCCCGCAAGATAATTCCCGGAAGAGATGAATTGATTAGCGGCTTTGAAGAGGGCCTTATGGGAAAAATGCCCGGTCCTTTTTCGTTTCCCATTAAAACAAACAAAGCTTTTGGGCAAAGAGATGAATCTTTGAAGACAGAGGTACCAAAACACGCTTTTTTGGAAGCAGGGAAAATTCGTGAAGATTTACTTTTCGAAGGAAATAAAATAAATATGCTTGACAACAACGGACTTAAACGTTCCGGTTATATTCTTGAAATTAAAGACAATACTGTTGTTATGGATTTCAATCATCCGCTATCGGGAAAGGATCTTTTTGTCAGTGGCAGCATCCTCTCTGTAAGGGAAATTACAAAGGCTGACACAAATATTTCTAAGGAATGCGGCTGTGACCCTGATGGGGATTGTGAAAATACAGCCAATAACGAGTCCCGGGATGACAACTGTGAAGTTTGTGGCAATCCCCCTGAGAAAATGGGTCAGGGACACGGTCAATGTCAATGTGGCAGCTAATAAATTTTTTATTGGTTACTTAAAAATTCTCAATTTATCCAGCGCTTCCTGATACTGCTTTGCATTTTTTTGGTGCATCCGGTTGGTTTTGGAAAAAACGTGATAACCCGACATGTCACTTCTTGCACAAAAATAGAGGTAATGGGATTTGTCGTAATTTAGAACAGCATCGATAGATGAAATAGAAGGAATGCATATAGGCCCCGGAGGCAGTCCTCTGTGGCGGTACGTATTATAGGGTGAGTCAATTTTTTTCTGAGCATTCAAAACACGGTGGATATTGGGATTCCCAATAGCATAAATCACCGTTGGATCGGCCTGCAACCGCCATCCGTCGCGTAAACGGTTTATGTATACGCTGGCAATTCTTGGCTTTTCATCATTTTTATTCGTTTCCTTTTCTACAATAGAAGCGAGAATCATAACCTGTGTAGGTGTTAATCCTTCTGCCCGGGCTTTCCGGAGGCGGCTTTTGTTCCAGAACCGTCTGTATTCTTTTATCATACGGTTAACAAATTCCCTGGCCGTTGTATTCCAGTAAAACCGGTAAGTATTGGGGATAAATAAAGTAGATATCGGCACAGTATCAACTCCAGCCTTCACTAAATTACTACTGTCATTCAGATAATTAACAATATCTGCGGAATCAGCTTCTATCTGTCGGCCCACTTTCCCCGCCATTTGATAAATACCGCGAACGTTATTAAAAGTAACATTCACCGGAACCTGCTTTCCGGCACGCAGCATGTCCACCAACTGGTTATTATTCATATCATTTACCAGAATATAACGGCCCGGTTTAACCAGTTCAGGTAATTTCTTTTTCTTTGCCCACCATTCAAAGTTTTTCCGGTGAATAATAAGCCCTTTGGAATAAAGAATTTCTTTAAGCTGAACAAAATTAGTACCTGTAGGGACATATATACTTTCAGTATCGCCCTTTGGGGTCCACACGTTTGGCCCATAAATAACCTGATAAACAAAATACCCGAATAAGCCCATCAGAAGTATCAAAACAAACAGTATCCGGAATAGTATTTTTCGAAATCGACTGTGTTGTCTCGACGGCTGCGTGTATTTTGAATGGTAATATGTCATAAAACCTCTGTTGTTTCTATCTTAATTTTTTGCAATAAGCTGCAGGAACAGCTCATCAATCCATTTCCCGTTTTGCCTGTTCCACTCTTTTTTTACTCCGGCAACAACAAACCCACGACTTTTAAAAAGCCTTAAACTTGCTTCGTTTCCATCTTCTATATTGCAGTATAGCTGATGCAAATTTAGAAAATTAAATCCATAATCTATGAGAATATCCAGTGCTTTACCGGCAAGAGATTTACTACGGTAATTTTCCAGAAGAACTATTCCCACGCCTCCTTTTCGGTTCACGGCATCCAATGCAAAAAGATCTATCGCACCTATAGCCCTGGTCTCGGCATTTTCAGTAAGTTCAATCATCAAGCGTACCTGGCCAGCGGCAAACGGATCTTGTTTGTTTACTGAAAAAACATATTGCTCCATATCGAACCGGGCAAAAGGTACCAGTGTCTGCGAAACATGCCATAACATCTCATCATTCTCCAAACCTAAAAGGAAATCAATATCCTGAGGCTCAACAGCTCTTAATTTTATCGTATCTTTTTGTAACATGAACGGGCAAAGTTGCATAATTCCCGTGAATTAAACGCATTTTTTGATGTTTTCTTTTCCACAGCAGTAAAAATCGGTTATTATTTTAAGTGTTTTTGGTAAGATAACCGACACTATTTTTATATCCACTCTTCTCTGAAAAGGTTTTGTCTGTAATTCTTCTTTTTATTCGCTGAAATAATTTACTTTAGCTTTTTCATTCTCAATAGTCGGGCATAATCTTTATGAACAATAAAAGTAATACCTCCGTTAGTATCATCAAAATCGCAGGCATCCTGTTGATAGCAGGACTTCTGTTGTGGTATTTCTCTGACATTGTCGGGTACGTTCTTATCGCCACCTTTATCGGATATTTGGGGATCCCTTTAGTCAAACGCCTGGATCGAATTAAAATAGCAAAACACAAACTCCCTCATGCACTGAACGTTATTGTCACTCTGCTATTAATGGTCACTGTTTTTATGGGTTTCATTGTTTTGGTAGTCCCTTTAATATTAAAACAGGCAGATATAATCGCGTCCATAAACATGGAAGCTGTCTTTTCACATTTTCAGGAAACGCTTACAAAAGCCCGGCAGTTTCTTGTCCAATACAATATTGCCAATTCAAACGCAACTTTAAGCAGCCTTTTGTATTCGCAACTTAGCCAAATTATTGATTTAGCTAAATTTACCAATATATTTTCGGTAATGATAGGAACAACAGGCTCCTTTCTTATGGGTATTTTTATCATATTGTTTCTCACTTTTTACACCATGCTGGAACCTTACTTGTTAAAAAACTTTATTCTAAATTTAACGCCGGCTAAATACGAACAGGAACTGAGCAATATTCTTTCAGATTCACGGAGGTTGCTCACACGGTATGCTTATGGAGTTTTTACGGAAGTAGCCATAATGATGACACTGGAGGTGGTTGGATTAACAATATTCGGTATCCCCAACGCACTGTTAATCGGTTTTTTGGGAGGGCTAATGAATATCATCCCCTATCTTGGCCCCCTTATCGGAGCGGCCGCGGGTATTGTACTCGCAGTATTATCGCAATTGGGAATGGGGTATTATGACAGCATTACCAGTACGGTTTTAGTTGTTCTGTTGGTGTTTGCCATTGCTAATATGATTGACAACTTCGTTTTGCAGCCACAGATTTATTCCAAAAGCATAAAAGCACATCCGGTGGAGGTTTTTCTTGTTATCATAATTGGAGGCAAACTGGCAGGTATTACAGGCATGATTCTTGCAATACCCACATACACCGTAATAAGGGTAATAGCCCGACAGTTTATGAACCGTATGCGGGTTGTCAAGTTCTTAACACAACGTATGTAATTTTACTTTTTTTTTGAAAAAATGCGTAACTTTTTTTTCAAAAAAAGCTATAAGGAAATATTGTTAAAGTTTAATCTAAAAAATTTAATGCCATGAGCAACAATAAATCACATTCAGGATTTGCCTTTTTTTCAGGCATGGTCATTGGTGCTGCCATAGGAGCCATTGCAGGCTTGTTGTATGCACCTGAATCCGGTGAACAAACACGGAAAAAAGTATCAGACAAAACCAAAGAAATGTCTGACGAACTGTTAGACCAGTTTGACGACCTAAAGGAAAGCGTAAACAAAATTCTGGAAGATGTAAAAAAAACCGGCACAGACATGTTAGAAGATGTTAAAACAACGGGCACAGATATGTTAGAAGATGTGAAAAAAACCGGGGCCAGTGTTATTGAAGATGTAAAAAAAGCTTCTAAGAACTGAGTATTTCGGAGCAAATAAATCGGCCAACCATTTGGATAAAATCCTGAATGGTTGGTATTCACTTTTTATCAAATGAAGAAAAAAGGGAAAAATCAAATGGATAACCTGAATTTCAGGCAACCCATCAAAGTGCTTATTGACGAGCTTAAAACATATGTGGATCTCCAGGTGGAATACAACAAAGTTGCCTACCGGAAAAAATC